>JAOZIA010000024.1:300000-576886 GCA_026014585.1 Candidatus Bathyarchaeota archaeon
GGTGGAGAATTAACCATAAAAGCCCAAAGCAAAGGCAACATCACAAAAATTAACATAAAAGACACAGGCGTGGGCATTTCAAAAGAAGCAAAAGATAAACTGTTCATGCCGCTGTTCACAACCAAGGCTAAGGGTCAAGGGTTAGGTTTAGCGGTGGTGAAACGTTTAGCTGAAGGTTTAGGAGGCAAAGTCAGTTTTGAGAGCGAAGAGGGCTCTGGAACAGAATTCACCGTTGAATTCCTAAATTTAACCTAGAAAAGCGCCAACAAAAAGTAAGTAATTATTCCGCCAGCCAAACCAAGCATTATCGGAAAAGGCAAACCAGGAAAAATGTCTCGGCGTTCAAGCATAAAGAACGTTATAATTGACCCAATCATAATACCCACAATTGAAACTACATAAGGCACTATGCCCGCAAAGAAGAATACACCTGAGGCAAGCATGGAGTAAAACACTAAATCGCCAAGGCCCATCTGGATATCTTTAAAAGAGTAGCTTAAACCGTGCAGTTCATCCAGTCCAGATGCGGATTCTGCGATTTTGCCCACGGGACCACGATAAACCGCAATAACATCGTAAATTGCAAGGAAAACCAAGATGGCGATGGTGCTGTAGAAAGGCAGGTACTTGCCAAGAAAGACCCCAAGTGCACCACCAAGCAGGATAACGGCGATGTTGCCTGATTTTATTCCGAATCGGAAAATGGCAAGGTCAAGCAGAACCGTGATTATTGCAGCTAAAATTATGACTAAAGTATCAGAATATAATGCTGGACAGAGACGGCTGAAAAGGGCTGGAAGGTAAATCAGTGACATCAAAATCGCTGCGGCAGTCATCGCTATGCCGATTAGGGCAGTGATTACTCGTTTGCTTCGATGCTTGATGAGAATGTAGAACACTGTAGCGCTGATTCCGATTAAAATGACAAAGTAGAAGGCATCAAAAATTGGGGCACCAGGAGTATCGGGGGAAACAGGAGTAACGGAGGGAACAATATTTTGCTGATCCATAAGCAGCCATGTGCAGCAGAGCCCAAAAAGCAGGCTTGCCAGTATAGGAAGCAAATAGATCATTTCAACTTTAAAGTGACTTTTTTGCGCCATATCCGCTACGCCTCGTTGCTTACTGCAATTGCCATTTGTAAGTAGCATTCGTCGCAAAATACGTTTTGCTTTTACTCCAATCAAAACTAGATTTCAAAAGTGTCTCCAGTCCGTGGAGCAACCGCATCCAAACCCAACTCAGTTCGTGCCCAATTCGCAAACAACTCACAGTTACCCTCTGCCCCGTGAACCACAAAAACTTTGGGGTTACCACCGAGCCGTTTTAAGCCTTCTTTTAGCATGCTTGCGCCACAGTGAGAGGAGAAATCAAAATGCTGATAGCGGGCCTTGATTTTGCGGACTTTGCCATCGATGGTACAGATGCCTTTCTCCATTAGTTCCCGCCCTGGAGTGCCTGGAATCTGGTAGCTAACAAGGAAAACAGCGTTTGAGGCTTTCTTTCCCAGTTTTGAGAGGTAAAACGCGGCTGGTCCACCCTTGAGCATACCCGCAGTTGAGACGATTGCACAGGGAGATTTGAGTGCGCGTCTTCGGTCACGCCAGCCTTCCACCCAATCCACGGAGTGCATTGCATTCATGAACATTTTGGGGTCTTTGAGGTATTCTTTGTTGTTCATAATTACTCTGCTGGCTTCTCTTGCCATTCCATCCAAGATAATGGGATATTCAAAATGATTCGATGCTAAGACACAGGCGATTTCCTGCGAACGCCCAACACCAAACGAGGGAATCAGCACGGTTCCGCCTCTCTCAACGGTTTCTGTGACCGCCTCAAAGAATGACTTCTCAAGTTCGGGTCTTGGCGTGTGATCAGAATCCGCATATGTACTCTCAATAATGACTGCGTCTAAGTCACCGTAGTTCATTGATGCACCAGGCAACAGTTTGGTTTCTTCAATGTTGAAGTCACCCGTATATAGGATGCGTTTGCCTTCAGCTTCCACCAGAACCTGCACGCTTCCCGGCGTGTGCCCAGCATTAAACAGTGTGATTTTCATGTCGCCAACAGTTGTTTCACCATTGAACTCAACGTTACGTAGGTTGTGCATCATGGTTTTAAGTTCCAGATACTCAAAGGGCAAATAGTAGCTGGAGAGGTGGATGAAGTCTTGAATCAAAAGTTGGGAGAGGTCCAGGTTTAGTTTGTTTGAGATTAGGGGTTTTTTGTCGTTAATGTAAAAGATTGGGAGCGCGCCAGAGTGGTCAAGGTGGCTATGCGTTAAAACCACGGCGTCCACGTCTTTAGGCGGAACATGCATAGGAAACCCTGGTTGGTTATCCAGCATTACACCGTAATCGAGCACAACTTGGGTTTTTGCAGACTTTACCGTAATACCTATTCGTCCAACTTCTCTTGCTCCGCCTAAAAACCCAATCTGCAAATCAGTCATGTCCCTTATGGATTTATAATTATTTAACATGAAACTTTAGTCTTTTAAATATGTATTGACCCATTTGCCGCTTGTGCAGATACATTTCCCCGCTTTATCGCAGCTAAAACATCATCAACCGTCAAGGACGATTCAATCTTGGAGCACACACTAAACAAGTCAGACAACTGATGCGCATCACTCCCAGCAGTACCAGGTAACCCCAAGATTTTTGCCAATTCCTTGCCCTGACGATTCGCCTCTACCGAAGAGCCCCCGTTTAGCACTTCAATAGCATCTACTTTGACTTTTTTTGAATAATCACCCATGCCATAGAGCCGATACGGATGCGCGATTATGGAGACTGCATCAATGCTTCTAGCGTAGTCTGCGACGTTCTCTGGTGTCCACGGTCTGGGCGGAAGCTCTTCTGTGCCCAAAACGAGCATGTCGCCTTGTGTGGTGCTGATTTCGCATCCGGGGATTATGAGTATGTCTGGGATTGCGCTGGCGAGTTGCATGGTGGCTTTGCATCCGCGGACGGAGTCGTGGTCGGTTACTGCGGCGACTTTGATGTAGCTGTGGATGGCGAGTTGATCAACTAGTGCTTTGGGTTGGATTAGCGCGTCGGATGAGTAGATGGTGTGTATGTGTAGGTCTGCAAATAAGGTGGTTATTTTGACATCTCCAAGAGGTTTACAGAAGCTTTAATGGATGGGGAAATAAAAAATGTTTGTTAATAGAACGTTTGAGTGCTTCCGATGTGCTCATCCTTTCGTTTAAGGTACTCTTTAACGGCTGCTTCCACTACTTCGCTGAGTTTATCGTCTGATTTTTTGAGGTATTTCTTGGTGACATATGCGCAGAGCTGTTTTTCAGTTTCCTCAGAAAGCATTACACAAATTTTAGCCATAAAACACTCATCCTTACTATAGGGTATGGCTGAAAGGCTATTTAAAAACCAAGGTTAACAGCCTAACTGAGCACATAACGCAGTTTTCAATCGGGCAACGGTTTTCTTTTCAGCCTCAACTTGAACTTCCAAACACTCAAACAGTAAACCCGCAGCTTTGCAGGCGGATTCGCAAGCATTCTTAATGTGCTCATTCCAGAGTTTAGAGTCATTTAGCAAAACCACACCCTGATAACCACCCCGTTTAATGAACTCCTCTGTTTGAGCGGCAACATACGCGATGGTTTCTTGCTCCAAAGGCAATGCGGTTTCATGCTGAGACAAGGGGTAAATCTCGTCGAGTTCAAGTGGAACCACACCAAACGGCGCACAATACACACAAACATGAACCTGCTCTGCGTTTTCGCCGAGGCTTCGTTGGGTTTGGCGGATTTTCTTTAATTCGGGTGCTTTGTGGAAGGGTTTGTTTCTTGTTTGTGGCACCAGTAGCAGGGTTTTGGCGTTTGCTGGCGGCTGATAACGAGTTTTTAGGTGGTTTTGGTAATGGGTTATTTCTGGACGCACCAGTCCCACGCTGTCATAGAAGAAGAAGCCGCTGTCTTTTATGGTTGGGCTGAAGGCTTCAAGGAAATCCTCATTGCCCTTGATGCGTTTAAGCGCGGTGAGCAGGGCTGGATGAGCATGGCATCGCATTTCGGTGTGTTCCCATAATCTGCCGTTGCGAATTGCCTGTTTGATGCGTTTTAGTTCGGCTTGGCAAACCCAAAGATTGTGTTCTGCAAGGAAAATCTCCCGCTCCTTTTTGGGCATCTGCAGTAGTTCTTGGGGTGTCATAGTGGCACATCTTGGACAGGAACAAGGGAAATAATCCATCTCCTCAAGTCGCCATGTTCCGTTTTCGGTCATGTAACGGTTCTCCCGTGCGTACAGGGCATAAGCGGCTGAGTCGAAGAGGTCACAGCCTAAAGCAACTGCCAAAGAGAACATTACGGGGTGCCCAGCGCCAAAGAGATGCAGAGGACGTTCGGCTGGGATGCCTTTTTTGGCTGTTAATATCATGTCAGCGAGCACGTCAAAGCGATAGTTTTCCATAACTTCTGTGGGGCTTCCGAGCGCGTGGATGTTGAATGGGAGTTTGCCCATGACTTTAGCTGATTTTGTGACCAAGTCAAGATGTTTGCCACCTTGTACAGGACCAACCCATAAGATGTCATCACGAGTTTTGAGTTTGAAAAAGTCCTTGGCGCGTCGATGAGTTTCCGCCACCGTCAACTCAGCCTGTTCCTTGGTTACGCGCCAGCCTGTTGGGATGTCAAGGATTGTGGCTATGTCGCTTCCGATGCCCTCCTCGTAAGCCACGATTTCCTTTTGATTATACTCCACATCACCATAAACAAGGATTTGATACGCGCCTGAATCTGTCATGATTGCGCCATCATAATCCAAGAATTTGTGTAGGCTTTCTTCTACGGGGCGGTTTTGGAAGCGTTTTTTGAGGATGTAAGCGTTGGTGATTATGGCTTGGAATCCGAACTCTTTTTTGAGGCGTTTGGGCGGCACGGGCTGGACGCTGGGGTTGATGACGGGAAATAGTAGCGGGGTTTCCACTGTGCCACTTTTGGTTCGTAATTTGCCGATTCTTCCAAGCAGGTCTTTGTCTTTAATTTCGAAACTCATTGGAAACCACAACAAGAAGCACAAAGCCAGTATAAAAAACGTTAGCCCAAAAAAGACTTAACCTGCGAATTGCTTCTCGGAATTACCAATCAAAAGCAAACTCAAAACAGCAGAAAACAAAGTTAAACCCATCAGCAACCACGGCGTTGACAAAAAGTAGCCATCAAGAGCAAACTTGACAAACGCCACATTAACCGCCAAGGACACAGAGAGGAAAATAAAAACAAACGTTTGCCTAACCCTCCTAAAACAGAACAAAGCACCTGTTATACCTAAAACAATGGAAATTACACATAAAATCACCAAAACAGCCCAATTAAACCCATGCAAAGATGCTTCAACCCCAACAGCGCTCCAGTACACGCTTACAAGAGAAGACACCAGTAACAGGACACCACCCAAAAAGGGCCTAATCAGCTGTTTTAGGGGTTTTTGGGTTCTGTGCAACCAGAAAATGCCAAGCAACGTTAAAGCAGCAATTACAGCTAAAGCAGCAAAGCCGATGTTGCTCCAGAGGGGTTGGTTAGCGTTATGGGGAAAATCAAAACCTGTACCCGTAGTAACCCAACCATCCTGCGACACTTTTACTATCACGTAAGCTGTTGGAAAAAACGTGGAAACCTCTGCCGTGTAGATGCCGTTTTGAATTTCCGTTGCGGGAACACCGTTTACGGTTACGTTGGCGTCGTGGATTATTTTTGGAAGAAAACTTTGAGCACTGTAGATGGTTTGTGTGGGCAGTGTTAAGCCGTTTTCGGGTAAAAGCAGGTAGGTGATGTTGAATGTTGCAGAGATTTTTTCTGGTATATCGGTGTTGTAGCTTAGAAGTGAAACGTGGAATGTGTCATACCACACTTTGGCTTGGTCACCTTTTAGCCCAACTGCTTGAACCCCATTAATATTGGTCGTTTCGGAATTGAACACTTGACCATCGGAGGTTTTTATTTGAACGGGTGTAAAAGTTAAGATGTCTTCTTCGGTTGAAGAATAATTAAACCGGAAAGTCCCTGAGGTTGTATTGAAGGACCGCGTGACGGGACTATTGTTTGGGAGGTTATCGGGTCCAGAAATTTGTCCAGAAACTAAAATATCCACTGTCGCATTTAACACTGGTTTTCCTGCGTTTGCGCCGTAACTCCAGAATGCCTCAAATTTGAGAGTCCAGATACTTCCTGCGGGCGTATAAAACTCGGCATCTCCAACAGGTTTTACGGTTATCCAAAGGTTCTCGTTTTCCTGCGCGCTTACATGAGTTGCTAACCCAAAAAACACAGTTGCAAGTAACAAAACAGTGAAAAGAGCAACTTGCCAAACATGAATTTTTCGCGCCATTTCAATCAGCTTAACGCTAAACGCTTATTTTCAATATTGGGGTTTGTGCATTTAAAACTAATACTCAAAAGAGGCGTGGTGTTCTGGTTGAGGGTTGGTTTGTTGGATATTTAAATATGTCAAAGATAAATAGGTGAATGCAATCTGAAATAGCAATATTAGGAGAAATGAAAAATTGTCCGTAGTGCAAAGAAAATTTTTCACTGAAGTCGCAGCATTAGCTGACAAAACCGTTTGCGTAGTCACCACTACTGGAAAATCGTTCACGGGAACACTTATCGGCATAAACCCCGACAACTACAGCCTCAGTTTAGCTGACGCCAAAGAAGAAGGCGGAAACACAATCCACCGCGTCTTCCTAAACGGCAGCATTGTGGCTCAAATTTTAACCGCAGAAAAACCCTTTGACCTTAAATCTTTGGCTGGTAGGCTTGAGAAAGTCTTCCCAACCATGGTTAAACTCTATGAGGATAAAGGTTTCATTTGGGTTATGGATAAAGTGAAGCTGACTGAGAGAGGCGTAGTTGAAGGTTCAGGTCCAGCTGCTGAACGCGTACAAAAAGTGTACGAAATCTTCATGCACGAACCTAAAGCCTAAATAAACCATCTAAGCTGCTGCTCTTCCTTCTTCTTTTCTTCTGTAATACTTCTCATTAACCCGAAAATTTCCAGCATCTTCTTTATTTGGTTGCCAGATTCTTCAAGACCAGCCATGTTAATTTCCATATTCAAAAATTTGCCCAAAGTCGTCAACGCATATTTTGCAGCGGTCACATCAGGATTCATACCAGGCGTATCAACCAGAAGCGAAAAACCCTTCATCTCCATAATCTGCGCCAACCCAACCGATAAACCTGCAATACCAAAAACATGCCCAACCATCACTTTAGTGCCAAGATCCAGCGCTTTCTGCATGGTTTCCTCATCCGTCGCTGTCGTGTAGAGTCCTGGAATAGGTACAGCTTCATCTTTTTTGTAGCCACCAATGGATATGACAAAACGACAGCCAAGGTCCTTAACAAGTTCAAGCACTTTTCCACATAACTCATACTGCCCAACAGTTGTTAATGCTTGTGTGTTTCCGTACCAGATTATGAGGTCCTGCTGACCTTCTTCGCGTTTTACGTAGTAGAGTTCGTTGATTGGGCTGCGTGTGCTGCCGTCTTCAGTTGTTACTGCGAAGTCTTGAAAGCTGCTGCTGAAGAGTTGAGCGAATTTTTTGGCTTTTAGCTCGTTGATTAAGTGTAGGCAGGCAATGTTTGCTACAAAACCTATGCCTGGTAAGCCTTCGATGAGGACTGGATTGTTTAGTTGGGGTTTTTCGGTCATGTCAATTGAGATAACCATGGCTTGCGCTTCCGTTGCAGGTATAGATAAACTTGCACATTATAAGTATGACTAAAAACCTAAAGGCGAACACAGGAAAAACTGAAGTATAAAGAAACACCCTTTTGCATATAAAAGCAAAAGTTTTTGGACGCAAAATGCGCCAAACAAGACCGCTCCTCTCTATTGTTTCTGCATACTTTGGCTATTAGGCTCCAAATAGAAACGCAGCTACAACTACCCCTCTATGGTTTCTGCATAGTATTTCTAATAGACTCCAAATAGACGGCAAATAGAATATCGTTTTAACTTACTTGTGAACTTATTTTCTGTTCGTTAAAAACGTTGAAAAGCACCATTTCATCCGTGGTAATTCCTACCTGCTGTAGTTGGACAATGCAGTTTTGGTACTGTTTTTGAGTGAAGTTAACTGGCTTGATGGGTTCATCACCTATACCGTTTGCGCCCTTGGTAAAGCAGTAGGTTTCTTTGCAACGTCTTCCTTTTTTGAGGGCAGCACGCATCCGCTTAAACCTATTCAAAGCCTCACAGTCTTCAGTTAACATACCAAAGAAGGTTTTGGGAAAAAGTCGGCAGCCTTCAGGTCTAATCTCGTATATTGAGCAGGTATTGTTTACCAGAAAGGGACATGAGGTATGTGTGATGTAATTTTCGTATTTGTCTTGGTCTGCTTCCCACATCACACCCAACTTATCAAACAGCGCTCTTATTTTTGCGTGGATTTCTGTGTACTCTGTGGGGTTTGCATTGATTTCACCCGCGTTTAAAAAATCATCCAGTGTACAACAAACGCCACATATGTCACATAGAAAGGGCAGATTAATAGACCAACATGTGGTTTTGCCTTTGAACTCTAAATGTAGATAAAAAGTGTCAGCAATCATGTGCGTTAGGCACTTCTTTTAATTTTTGTTTCTGGTGTCCTTCCATATTTGAACAATAATTTCTACAGGTAAATAAAATATTGACCGCTCAGTATCTATACGCAAATTAATAGTGCATCCACATTTAAGATGAGCCGCCGCTTTTGAGAACCAGCTTCTGCCAAAAAATGTTTTGTGGTCCGTGTCTATGTGAGCATAAGGATGCTTCCCGTGAGGTACAGTGATTTGGGCATTGTATGAGCAGACGCGAACTATCTCTTTTAGACTCTTGTAAGGGTCAATTAGATGTTCCAGAACATGACAGCAATACACTTTTTCAAAAGCATTATCCACAAAGGGCAGATTAAAAGAAGATGCTACAATAAACTCGGAACCGGGTTTTCTTAGCACCCTTCTAACGTCAACATTAACGTCGCCTCTTTGCATTTGACCCGACCCAACATCAAGAGTAAACAACCACATCACCCAGATACGGGTATAATATACTGTAGAAGTTTATAAATTCTAAAGCAAAAAAGTCATGCCTTCTTTTCTGAAGTCTCCAAGGTTTGCTTTAGAAAAATCGAGGTATGTGATGGCAAATCCCGTTCAATCATAACGTTTGCACCCACCCAGCTGTCAGTGCCAACTTTAACGCCAGGCATAAATGTGGAATTAATACCTGTTTTCACATTGTCCCCCAAGATTGCACCGAGCTTTCGTCGTCCTGTATTCACCAACGTGTCTTTTACCATCATTTTTATGCTACCCGCGTCAAGGCGATAGTTGCCCATGATGGTTCCCGCACCCAAATTGCAGCGCTCTCCTAAAACGCTATCACCCACATAGGACAAGTGCCCAACATGCGTGAAGTCCATTATGATGCTGTTTTTTATTTCACAAGCGTTACCAACGCGTACTTTTCTACCAAGACTTGTACCTTCACGGATGAAACAGTTTGGTCCAACATCGGCTTCCTCATCAATGAAAACTGGACCTTCAATGTAGGCTCCTGAACGAACCCGCGCAGTCTCCGCCACTGAAACTGCCCCAATCAGGTGCGCGCCCTGCTCCACTGTCCCCAAAACATTATGCTCCATGCGCCGTAGAGCCCAAAGGTTAGCATCCAATAAATCCCAAGGTCTACCCACGTCAAACCAGTCCTGCCTTGGAAGCTCTGCGGCTAGCACGGTTTTGCCCTCAGCGGATAGCAGGGTTACGGCGTCGGTTAGTTCCCATTCGCCCCTTACGCTGGCTTTGGTCTGTCTGATTTTGGCGAAAACATCTTTGTTAAAAGCATAGATGCCTGCGTTTGCAAGATTTGAGGGAGCTTGACCCACAGCAGGTTTTTCCACGATACGTTTGACGCGTTTTTGGTTGTCTTGCTCGATTATGCCATAGCTTTCAGGCTTATCAACGGGCACCACTGCCATGACCGCACTGACATCGCCGCTTTGATATTGAGAAAGCACTGTTTTCACGGCGTCCACACCAAAGAGCAAATCACCATAAATCAAAACAAAATCGTCATCCACATAGGGCTCTGCGGTTTCTGCCGCGTTTCCCGTGCCTAAAATGGCTTTTTGCTCCACATAAGTGATTTTTAAACCTTGACTGCTGCCGTCTCCAAAATGCTGCTTTATAGTGTCGCTCATGTAGTGGGTTACGATTATGGTTTCTGTTATGCCTGCAGCTTTTACTGAGTCAAGGCAGTACTGCAATATGGGTTTGCCTGCGAGTTTGATAAGGTGCTTTGGACGTGTTTGGGTTACGGGTTGGAGTCTTACGCCTTCACCCGCGGCAAGTATGACAGCTTTCATGGTTCTTCACTCACTATGGCTTTCTGAATTAAGTTTGTTGCCTTCACCGTTAAATCCTTTGCCACCAACTCAGACTCACCCTCAACCGTTAACCGAATAAGAGGCTCCGTCCCCGAAGCCCTAACCAGCAACCAACCACTCCGAAGAGCCAAGCGTACACCATCCACCATAGAAAAGTCCGTGAAGTCTGGAAAAGCCGCCTTCAATTCAGCTTCCAGTTTGGCGACAACTTGATATTTGACTTGGTTTTTGACAGGCAGATTTTCTCTAAGCGTTGTAAACGTAGGAATCTCGCTGATGAACTGGCTAACGGATTTGCCCTCAGATTCAAGCGCCGCCAAAAACATTAACGCGGACAATGGACCATCAGGACACAAATGCTGCCTTGGATGCACCCAAGCACCACAAGGTTCCCCGCCGAAAACTGCACCTTCACGATTTATAGCTTCAGAAATGTAAACATCACCAACCCTTGACCGCACAACCCTGCAGCCAAGGTTTCCTGCGGTTTTCTCAATACCCATCGAAGCCTCAACATTAGTGACCACAATTCCGCCTCCACTATTTTTCAGTGCATATTTGGAGTAAGCAGCCAAAGAGAGGTCAAGGTCCACAAACACGCCACGCTCATCCACAAAAGCCACGCGGTCACCATCGCCGTCAAATGCCACTCCAATGTCTGCGCCAGTTGCTTTGACTGTGGCTGAGAGGTCTTTTAGGGTTTCAGCGTTGGGCTCGCTTTTGCGTGCTGGGAAATGCCCGTCTGGCTGAGAGTTCAGCGCGGTTACTTTGCAACCTGCCGCTTTGAGCAGTGCTGGACCGACGTGATAAGTGGCTCCGCATCCAGGGTCAACAACTACGCGCCAAGCTTTTTTTAGGGATACAGCGGATAGCGCCATTTTGAGGTAATCTTGCACTACGTCAACAGGGGTTGCTGAACCAATTTTTTTCCAATCCGCCAAGCTAAAGCTACTTTCAGACACTACTTTTTCAACTGCGGCTTGTTCGGGGTCAGTGTAGGATAGACTGTCACCTCGGAAAATTTTGATGCCGTTATACTGGGGTGGATTGTGTGAGGCAGTCAACATAAAACCCATGTCTGCACCTAACGCTTTAGTGGCGTACGCCAGCGTGCCCGTAGGAACAATCCCAGCCAGTAAAACATCTACGCCGCTTGCATTTAACCCTGCAACAATGGCATCTTGTAGCATTAACCCTGAGGTTCGCGTGTCCCTTGCTATGATTGCCCGTTTTGCTTTTGCGCAGGCGGCTGTTGCCATGGCGACTTTGCATGCGAGTTCGGGTGTTAAATCGATGTTTGCTAACCCTCGTACTCCTGAGCTGCCAAACAGTTTACCCATAAGCGTCAATCTTCCCTCTTACCTGTGAATGGTGACGGAATTATTTTAAATTATTTGAGTAAAGAATTTTGATTATTTAAAAAATAAGCAGTTGATAGACCTAAAAGGTTTTAAATTAAAACAATCACAAAAATAGTTAAGCAATCAATAGAGGGGAAAAAGTGGACAATATTACAAAGTTAGGGCTTAGCAGCGGTATTCTCGCGATGATGGTTTCATTTGGATTATTCTGTTTTATTGCAATAATTGACAACGCACAAACAGTGATGGGCACTGACGTAAGTCCATTTATTAATAGCTTGTATATTCAGTCTGTAGTTGGCTTTTTTGCAGGGGTAATTGGTATTATTGGTGGCTTACGTGGAAAGAGAAGCGGGGGCGTCTTGATGATTATTGGAAGCATCCTGGTTTTAGTTTCTTGTGGCATATTCGGGTTCTTGCCGTTTGTAATAATGATAGCTGGCGGCATAATGGCAGTCAGAGAAAAAACTCCTCAGCCCATGATAAGAGGCAGAAGGCAGTAACGTTAACTACCCCTCAAAAAACTAACGATTTGTTCCTTAGTTGGATGGGTACCCTCCGAGCTTGAGAGATAACAAGCAGCAACCGCATTAGCCAACAATAAACGGCACTCATCAGACAAGCGGCAACCGTCGCCATAGATGTTGCCTGCATCCCAAGCGTCGCCCGCGCCAGTGGCACGTTGCGGCTGAACTTTGAATGTTGGAACCACAACTTCGCTTCCTCTGTGGAGGGTTGCGGAGAACTCTGTTGTGTGCAAATCAATTCGTGCTGACAAGTGATTAGCTAAAGTGCGTGCTGCTTTAAGGGCAAGCTCCGTGGAAACCCCAGCGGTTTTGTGCTCGTTAATGTCGCTGTCGATTTGGGCGGCGTAGGTTATGGCTTCGTTCTCGTTTAGGCTTAAAATGTCTACATTAACTGACTTGAGAATCTTGCTTATTACCTCGGGAATTTGGGGTTGGTTTGGGGTTGGGTCAGCTGTGTCAAAATAGGTTTTACCCCTGCCCCGCTTTGTTCGCCTAAAAACTGTCTCTGCCAGTTCCGTGCCAAACCGCAAAGTTCCAGCCCAGTTAAAGAGGCAAACAAAATCCGCGTGCTCAATTACCTTGTAATCGCTCTCTGTTAGGTCTTGAGGCCCAAAATCCACAAGAGAACCCACATCCCGAATCATCACATTCACCTTTTCATCACCACCTTTGAACTCCAATGCGGTTGTGATTGATGCTTTAGGCTGAATTTTGATGTGAGAGACGTCTATGTTGCCGTTTTTGAGGTAGTATTGGATTTTGTTTAAGCCAAAACTGTTGGTGCAAACTATTGGGGTGACGGTGACGCCTAATGCTGAGAGGGCTGAGGCAACGTTTATGGCGTTTCCGCCGTTGAGGTCAGTTTGAGAAATTCCATCGAGACTGCCACCTTTACGAGCCACGACATCTTGGAGTTGTTTGGAAAATTCTTGTGCATTCCAGTCCAGACTGATTAGGCGGTCAAGGAAAAAATCAGGCATCACCACAACTGAAAAATCAACTGAAGTTTTGCTTTCCAGATAATTTTGAAGCTCTTTTTTGCTCTGCGCCAAATTCACGGCATGAACACCAGATAGTATTTTCCAAAAAGCTAAAATAACCTTTATGCTTTAAAGTTAAAGTCCTAAGGCAAGAGAGACAAAGGGAAAGATATGCAGTTTAAAACTGAGATTTCACTGTTAATTATTACCATAATATTATTTGCAGTCAGCGCTTTCTTATACACTTACCAAGTAACCACAACTGAAACAGCAGCAAACATGTATGCATTAACCGACACGTTTAATGAGGCGGTTTATCCGTACAGGGGTTTTGCAGTTGATTTTGTTGCTGCAGGCTCTGCTCTTATGGTTACAGCTTCAATCTCGTACATGAGAAGAAGCAAAAATCTTTTGGAAGAAAGCTTAAAGCAAAATTGATTGCAGAATAACCCAAATTATATCTCCGAAAACCAATGCTGCAAGTAAACCGAAAAACACGAAAATCAGCATAGGTAAACCGGGGGTAGCCCAAATGTTGCTGTCAATCTTTTTAGCATCAATTGCTTCTGATAAGCGCTCAACAATTTTGTCTCGCCCCTCATCTTTAGGTACAATCATTAGTTTGCGGTCAACTGCTTCAGCCTCAGCGGATTCTAAGTCTTCTAATGGGTAAATGTGCCATTTTTCTTTGAGTTTTGCAATTGGAACACGATAACCCGTGAGCAACACAAGAATTTTTTTGCCAACCGACTCCTTAGCTAAACTACCCTCAAACATTTTCTGTCCATGCCGCTTATGCCAAACCAAATTATGCAACAACAAATACAATCCGCTTAAAGCCGCGAATAAAACCGAGTTTGTAAAAATCGTTAAAGGATATATGACTTGAGAGAGCGGGGAGTTGCCTTGGGAAAGAAGGGGCAGCGCCAATGCTGTGGGGGCAAAGGGCAGGGCTATTGCAATACACATGAGTGCTTTTGAGTCGGCGCCGCCAAATCCGCCTGTGTAGAAGAGGATTAGAGCAAAAAATATGGTTACGCCGATGCTTAAGCCCAAAAACATAAGGGAAGTGGGCTGGTAGAGTAAAAATTCGATTGTGGTTAATGCAAGAGCTATTGGGGCGTAGTATGCCCAGACGAGGTTACGGACTTCTCGTGTTTGATGGTCTTTCCATGAAGCATACCCAAGAAAAGCTATACTTACGGCGATACGTGCTATGTCTAAGGCTACTTGCATGCTCATGGCAACCATATTCTTTTCTGAATTAATTAAACGTACCTTAGAAATGGTAATCAGAAAAAACAAAAAAAGGAAATGTGGGATTATGCTTTTTGGCTAAACTGCAGTGGTTGACCTGATGTTGTTACTACTTTGAAGTAGTACACGTTATTTGCTGTCCACGACATTGTCACGTTAAAGCTTGAAGTTGAACCTGCATTGACTGTGCTAGAACTGCCATCATTGTAGCTGGGTGTAACCGCTGCCATGTTTGAACTGCTGGTTCCCGCGTAAACTGCAGAAATTGTTGCAGCGGAAGTTCCAGAGTTGCCTACATCAATGATAATTGTGTCAGTGCCGCTGAAGCTAACGTTTGCTTCATAGAGCAGTATGCCTGCTTGGTCTGTTGTGTTTCCCATGTAGGTTGTTACCCATGCATAGGTCGCAACAACTGCTGCAACAGCTATCACGACTAGTAGTAGGGTTGCAAGTATTGGGGATATTGCTTTTCTTGAACGTAGGATATTTTTTATTTTCATTTAGCGTTCCCTTGCCTACTAATGTAAATCACTTTTTAACATATAAAGTATATGAATTCTTCCTACAGGAGTTACGGCATTTCTGAAGACTACGTCACCAAAATGGAAACAAAAGGTATGTTCTGCCCAAAAGGACTTGCACCAATAGTTCCAGTTAATGCCAAGTTAACAGGACAAACTCCAGTAAACATGTCATTGCTCGCAACAAAGCTTGTGGTACTTCCAGGAGCCATTGCAGCAAAAAACACAAGCGTAGGCACAGAATAAGCAAGCGTTTGACTTGTAAACGGCAAAATCTCACCCGTCTCAGCATTAACTTTAACAATATACCAAGTTACCGCCTTATAATTTCCACCTGTACTGGGAAAAATGGAGAAAAGCTCTGAGTTCTGGTTTAAAACGATGTCTCGGCTTTTGGTATCAAAATTTGTAAAGTTAACACAAATAGCAACGGGCGCAGTACTTCTCACGATAGTGTAAGCGCTTGTGCCACTGCTAAGATCTACCCGATAGGTTGACCCTGCGAGCCTAACAGGATAGTAGGTGAAGTTCTGGAAATCCATCGCCAAAGAGCCAATACCCTGAGTGGTCTGCGCTGCAACGATACTGTTTGTGCGTAAAGATTCAAGTGCAAAGGTGTTTCCTCTACTACTTATTAGCCAAGCTGCAAAATGATAAGTACCGCTTGGAAGCGTGCCATTTACTTTCACGGTTGCGTCTAACTGATAGAGTCCACCGCCGCTTACAGCAACGTTTAAACTAGTATAGTTGGAAGCGGTTACGTCTCCGTTTACGCTTAACCAAAGAGTTGTGAAATTGACCGAGTAGCCTCCTATGATGAAAATTTTGGCGCTAACCGACACTGACCCAGTAGTGTTAATTCTGTAGACGGTTTCGGAGATTTGAACGGACTCAGACATTCTTGCCAATTCAAACTCGTTACGGGTCCTTATGGCATCATTGTATAATGCATTCTCGTTTAGCGTGTAGAAAAAGTATGCTGAAGCAAGGGAGCCCACGATTAGAATCATAAATATGGCACCGATAATTGAGGAAACGCCTCGATTGTTGATGCGTTTTTTATGCAGTATTTTAGACAACAAAACTGTATGCAAAACTTAACCCCCTCAAAGTAACTAACTTAACTGTGTATGAACCAGCAGGTAATGCTTGTTCAATAACAACTTGTCGTTCAGTACCAACATCTACCTCATTGCTTGGAGCTAAAGCGCCATCCATATGCTTCATTGTAAACGTAAAGTTGTCTTGTGAAATACTAAGGTAGACTTGGTCTATTGTGATGCTGATTCTGCCCGAATTAATAAAATAAATATGCACTGTACCTCCAGTGGAGTTATAGAAGGCTTGTTCGAACGCTAAGGATTCTTTTAGTTCATCAATATCAGAAGTAACCGAGGACTGATAATCCGACTGGTAGGCTGCTGAAATATTACGGGCATACATCAAAGCAGCAAACCCCAAAACAATAACCACAGCAATAAGAACCAAATTTGAAACAACAGGACTAATTGCCTTTTTACATCTAACCAACCTTCTAACGTACGGATGCTTCCTCACTGAGGCCACTGTTTTTTTGAGGCGCCGAGGTTTTTTGGGTAATACTATTTGGGACATCTTTTTGCTCCTATACAATGGTTATAAATTGCGGAATCAGTTTTGCAGCCAAAATCGAAATCACCACAAGAATTGCCGAATGCTTAAAACCAGCAGCAATGGATTCTTCACTGATTTTTCCAGCCACAATCCCAATTAAATAACTGTTAAAGATAACCGCGGTCATGAACACAGTTTGCATTAAACTATTGTCTGTTGGCGGAGCGTCAACACCAGGCACAGCTATATCTGTGGTTAATCCCATCATCATAACCGTGGTTGCCACCAACAGAATCGAAGCCAAATATGGCATCATAATAAATGGGCGAGTAGACATCTTCTTTTCTTTCTCAACATCCTGTGTCAGATTGTTAAAACGCGCCAAAGACTCAATCATAGCAATCGTGCCGCCGCCCACGTCAATTGTTTCAACTAACAAAAACATGACAATTTGCACCATCCAACTCTTCGTGCGATGCAAAAAATCCATCATCACACGCTTAATGGGTATGCCCCAAGAAATTTCAGAACTAATTTTTCTTAGTTCCTTGGTAAAGCTGCCGTAGTCACGTTTTGAGAGGCTTTCGATGCATTTTTCAGGTGACAAACCTGTTTTTCGCACTTCGGTGAGGTCACGCAGAAAACTTGCGACGCCTTGTTCCATGCTGTTTCGGGTTTTTGTTAATTTAATGTGAACTACTGCGGCGGGGGCAACGGAAATGACAAGAGCAACTGCCAAGGCGATTGAAAGGTCAAGACCTATGGCTTGCAGGTTGGTGATTATGGGAAGTTCAAGCATGCCCATGAAGTTTGTTAACAACATGAAAACGGCGATGGCAACACCACTGGAAATGCCAAAGACTTTGTAGGGACGCATATCCACCATAGGGGTTTTGGGTTGCATACTATGTGCCAAGTACACAAATAGTGCAGAGAGCATGGGCGTGAAAACATACGTGTACATGATAACTCCTGAAAAGTCGGAGATGTCTGGAGCTGACTGGACGGTCGTGCCTGTCTGGATATTGTTGACGGCAAAGAGAATATAGAAACACAGTGACATCATGACCATTACAATAATGAAGGTTTCAAGCAGCATGCCCAATCGTTCTGCCGCAGCTTTAACCCGCAATGCTCGGGTTTTAAAAATGTCCTCAGCTTTACGTTCCAAATAATGCCCGATGTCACCACCAATGATAACAGTTGAAGCATAACCACTCAAGAAATCCTTGTAAATATCCAGCGGATTTCTCTTCGCCGAAGATTCCAAAGCGGACAAGGGGTCTATGCCAAAAAGTTCTACGTCTTTGATGATGTCGTTGGCTTCTTTTCGCATGGTCGGCATTAAATCAACCTGCGTTATGCGTTTGAAGCTGGTATAAGGAGCGAGTCCACCTGAGGACATGACGCTGATGTAGGCAGCGGCGAAAGGCATTTCACGTTCAAGGTTTGAAGAACGGTCACTGGCGTTGGATAGGGGCATAAGCATAAAACCTGCCACCACAAAAACCGGAAGCAACCCCAAAATCAGCAAAGGAAGAACACTAAAGTGCAACGCCAAAAACACAGCCGACACTGAAACGGGCAAGGTTAAAACTATAGCCAAAAGCATGAGGGAAATGTAGGTTTGGGGATAAATTCGGATGCGGGCACGCTCAAGAGGCGTTTTAACTTGGAAACCGTGCTGCATCAGGTACGGTGTGACTTTGCCAAATAGGCGGAAAGAAAACGCTTCAAGCTTTTCGAGCAGCGGCAACCGGCTTTGCCTCCTCAGTGCTCATCACTTTTTCGTAGAATTTTTTAGGTCGCGCATAGTACTCGGCAATGTTTGTGGCAACGTCTTTGTAGCTTCGGATGTTTTGCTGTCGCATCCAAACCAGAACATCTCGGCGGCGATGCAGCTCCTCAATTAACTGTTCCTTGCTGATGCCAAGCCGCTCAGAAATATGAACAAGCAAAAAACTGCAACCCAAATCCACACCTTGAACGTCTTTGATTGGGTCCCATTTGAAGGGGTTAACAAAATTTTGGTGGTCAATGATTTCGTTTACGGAAAGTACGCGGCGGTATGCTTTCTTTTCGCCGTTTTTGACAAGGTGAACGCGCTGAACCGACATCACAATATTCATCAAGGGAATGTACGCGGGGGATATGTCCATGGGTTTCTGTGTTAAACGTTTAACTGCTGACTGCACGTTTTCAGCGTGCATAGTACACATGCCACCGTGACCTGTCGCCAAAGCTTGAAACAGCACATACGCTTCCTGACCACGAACCTCACCCACAATCATCAAGTCAGGACGATGCCGCATACAAGTCTTAACCAAATCAAACAAAGCCACCTCACCCACACTATTACCGCCCAAACCGTAGCTCTGACGCGCAATCAATGAAACCCAGTTTTCGTGCGACAAATTCAACTCAGCAGTTTCCTCAATAGTCATAATTTTACTGCCCGGTTTAACGAGGCAACCCAACGCATTGAGCGCAGTGGTTTTTCCTGCAGCGGTTCCACCCAGAACCATCACAGACGCACGATTTTCTAGACATATCCACAAATAAGCCGCCATTTCCTCGTTGAAAGTTCCAATATTGATGAGGTCAATTATGGAGTAGGGATCTTCACGGAACTTACGGATGGTGAACGCGGTTCCAAAGGGGGTGATTTCTCTGCGGTACGCGACGGCAAGGCGATGTTTTCCGGGGAGAGAGGCGTCAACGATTGGGAAAGCACTGCTTACGTGTTTGCCTGCCATGTGCACGAGTTTGACTACGAGGTTGTCGAGGTCTTCATCACTGTCAAATTTCACGTTAGTTTCTATACTCTCAAACACTCGATGCCAAATGTAAACCGATTTTTCTACCCCGTCGCAACTGATATCTTCAATGTTTGGGTCGCGCATTAGGGGGTCAATTTTACCAAAACCGACAAGGTCACGTTCGGCATGGTAGAGGATTTTGTACCATGAAACATCAGGAAGCCAACCCAAGCTGATGCGATATTTCTCCACGATTTTTTGGGCTTCGTCCGCGAAAAATTTGCGGGGATCGCTGATTTCTTCTTTTGGAGATTCAATTTCTACTAGCAACATTTCTAATATGCGTTGGTAAACATTTTTTTCCAGTGGGTCAAGCTGTAGTTCGTCTAGGATGTATTTGTGTTCGCCTGTTTTGGTGTCTTGGACGATTACGACTTGGGCGAAGGGTTCGTAGAGTGAGTATTTTTCGATGATTTTGAGGTCTTTGGATATTAGGGGTTTGGGGGCTGTTTGGGGTTGGGGAGTGTTGGGTGTTTGTTTTTTGTTTTTGGTTTTTAGGGTTATTTTTGTTTTTTTGGGTTTTTTGGTGGTTTTTTTTATTTTTGGTGTTTGATTGGGGGTGTTGGTTGTGGTGGTTTGTTGGATTTTTCGGAGGGTTTGTCTTATTTTGTAGTCGGTGTTTGCTTGGGAAAGCTTGATTTTTTGTTTTGTTTGTTGTAGTTGGTGTTGTGCTTGTTGTAGGGCTTGTTTGGCGCGTTGCTGTAGCACTGTTGTTCTCCGATACAGATTTCAAATCAGCGTTTATTAAATATTATGTCTTACTACACATCATTAGTTATGTGTTGAACAGTCAAACACATAAACAAAAAAAGCCATAAAAACCGCCAAAACATTTTAAACCCAACATAAATGCATAATCCGCAGGGACAACCCAATGAATACACTAAAAATAATTAACCAAGCACAATCAGAAGGACGCAAAGCACTTCTTGAGCCAGAAGCAAAAACCATCTGTGAAGAATATGGCTTACCAGTACCAAAATTCAAAGTAGCCCAAAACCCAGCAGAAGCCGCCGCCTATGCAAACGAAATAGGCTACCCAATCGTTACAAAAATCGTCAGCCAAGACATCATCCACAAGTCCGAGGCAGGCGGAGTCATTGTGAACCTCAAAAACGCCCAAGAAGTTACTGATGCTTACCAGAAAATTATTCAAAACGCCAAAAACTACAAGCCAGACGCAAAAATCACAGGTGTTTTGATTCAGGAGATGGCGCCGCAGGGAACTGAGGTTATTGTTGGTGCAGTTAAAGACCCAACGTTTGGTCAAACTGTAATGTTTGGGTTAGGTGGAATTTTTGTTGAACTCCTAAAAGACGTAAACTTCAAAATTGCCCCCTTCACCGAGACGGATGCTAAAGAAATGATAACTGGCCTAAAAGCCTACCCGCTCTTAAACGGGTTCAGAGGCAGCAAACCAGCCGATATTGACGCTATCGTAACGATTTTGATGGCAACATCCAAGCTGATTATGGCTCACCCCGAAATCAAAGAGCTTGACTTGAATCCTGTTATGGCGTACCCCAGCGGGGCAAAAGTCGTCGACGCTAGAATCATTCTGGAATAATCAGTTTTTTCTTGTTTTTTTCTTTGTTTTTTGCAGTAAGGATTTTAAGGTCGTAGAAACCTATTTTTGGAGCAGGCAATAGTGATGGCTCCAAAAGCAGTTTTGTTTGACATGTTCGATACGCTGTTTATGATACTTAAAAATCACGAGTTCTACGAAGCCTCACTCAAACGCATGTACAACTTTCTGGTTACCCAAGGCATCAACACGCCCTATGACAAGTTCAATCAAACCTACATCACTGAGCGGGACGCAATCTACGCGGCAGCAGACAAAAACTGCGAAGACCCCCACTTCAACGTACGCGTCTCCAACACCCTAAAAAAACTCAGCTACAACTATGACGTTTCAAGCCCCCTGGTCACGGCTGCTACCGAGCAGTTTTACCTTGAATTTATGAACTTTGTCAAAATAGACCAAAACACCAAACCAGTCCTCCAAACCCTCTATGGCAAATACAAGCTTGGGCTGGTTTCCAACTTTGCCATTCCTGAGTGCGTACAAAAACTGCTTCAAAACGAAAACGTTGACAGCCTCTTTGATGTAATTGTGGTTTCGGGCGCCATTAACAAGCGTAAGCCCAGCCCAGTAATCTTCAACAACGCGCTTGATTCTATTGGGGTTTTGGCGTCTGAGGCGGTTTTTGTTGGTGACACTCCGGATGCGGATGTTGCTGGTGCTCAGGGTGTGGGAATGAAGGCTGTGTATATTGAGCGTCGTTTTGAGGCAGGGTTAAAATTGGTTACACCTGATAGGGTTATTACGAGTTTGCTTGATTTGCCAAATGTTATCGAGTTTTAGGTTTTGGGAAAAAACTCTTATAGTTACACTCTAATGAATTGAAGTAAACGGGAAGGAGAAGTATTTTTGGAAGACCAATGCAGTGAAGTGCGCTGGAAGGTCGTAAAAGCTATGCTAGACGAGTTTCCTGCTTTAAAAGAAAAAGTCAAACAATACGTAAACCAGCCAAACCCAACTTGACACGGCACACGCCCCAAAGAGAAAGGCTTTATTTCCACAAAAAAACTAATCTCACAGAGGAAAAACCATGCTTATTGGCGCAATATCAGACAGCCACGACAACCTCCCCAAAATAGAAAAAGCCGTCACCTACCTCAACCAACAAAAAGTCAACCTTGTCTTGCACGCAGGCGACTACATAGCAGGCTTCACCATCCCCAAACTTGCAAAGCTCAACTGCAAACTCATCGGCGTTTTTGGCAACAATGACGGCGACCGCGAACTCCGCAAAAAACGCTTCAGCCAAACCCCAAACTGCACAATCCACGATGATTTTGCCCAAATAGATGTGGATGGCTACAAAATCGCGCTACTACACGGCACCGAACCAGAACTGCTCGCGGCAATTATTGACAGCGGATACTTTAACGCCGTGGTTCATGGGCACTCACACCTTCAAGGCGTCCAAACCAAAGGAAAAACACTCAGCGTCAACCCAGGTGAATTGTGTGGTTATTTAACGGGAAAATCCACGCTGGCGCTGTTGGATACGGAAAAGAATCACGCTGAAATAGTAGAAATATAATCAAGCCCCAATTTTTGCTTGAAATTCTGCTATGAGGAACCTACCCCTCTATAGTTTCTGCAATGAATTTCTATTTGGAGCCTAATAGGTTGGTGTATTAATACATAAAAGAATCAAAAAGTCAACACTGCAACATAACATTTCAAGGCCTCTTCATCCACAAAACAAGCCAACTTAAGCCCTGAATCCTCCAAAACATCCAAAAACCTGTCCAACGGAAAAGCCTTCTTTAGCCCCGTAACCACCAAACTGCCACCCGCTTTGGTGACCCGTTTCCATTCTTGCAGTGTAATTTGGGGTTCGGGCATGTTTTGGAGAACCGTGAAAGAGAAAACCGCACCAAAAACCGCCTTGATAAAGGGCAAATGGTCAGCATCAGCCTGTACAACGGAAACGTTTGGGAAACTTTTGGCTGTGACTTGTGCTTTTTTAAGCAGTTCCCCTGAAAGGTCAACACCAACAACCAGCCCCGCTTTATCCACAACGTGCGGGAACAATAGTCCTGAGCCACAGCCCACATCCAAAACCGCATCTCGAGCGTTTAAGTGCAGATTTTGTAGGGCATTTTGGTATTTTGCCTCTTGCTCTTCACCGTGGAGTTCGTTGTAGCCTTCTGCGGTTGCGTTGTATCGCTGCATTATTTGCTGTTTTTCCTTCCACGACATAGTGTTTCCTTCAAGAAATCTTATCTACCAAGAAACTGTCTAAAATACCTTGACACGCCATGCAAGAGCAAAATAAACTATCCGTCCTCACAGAACCAACCTTTCAACAAGCAAGCGAACTTATTCAGAGAGCCTTCAAAAAACGATGCACCCTCATAGTCGTAGGCAACTGCCACGTACACTACTCTGGCAGAGCAAACAGCACTTTAGAACCCGGTGAGCGCTTCTTAATCGTCAAATCTGATGGTTCCTTGCTGGTTCATCGTCCAGTCGGCTACGAACCCGTCAATTGGCAACCCTCAACCAGCGCACTCACCGTGAAGGCAACCGAGGACAAACTTGAAATTCACGCGGTCAGACAAAAACCCCGAGAAACCCTCAAAGCCACTTTTAGCAGCGTACTCATGGTTTCCGCGATGAACCTCAATGACTCAGGCGATTTTCTGCTTCACGCCAGCGAGGATGACATGCACCGAGCAATTTTGCTAAAACCTGAACTGCTTGAAGAAGGGTTTAAGCCGATTAGTTGGGAAAAAAAGGTTGAACCAGGCTTTGTTGACGTGTATGGCGAGGACAAAAACGGCAAACTCGTCGTAGTGGAGGTTAAACGGCGAACCGCAAGCAAAGACGCCGTCTTGCAGCTTTCACGCTACATCGAAGCCATAAAAGAGAAAGCAACCAAGGAAATCCGCGGGGTCTTAGTGGCTCCGAGCCTTGGCAAGGACGTGCAAACCATGCTTACAACGATGGGTTTAGAGTTTAAGGCATTGGACCCCAAAAAGTGCGCGGAAGTTCTTAAAAAGTCAAAAACTGCCAAGCTTGAACACTACTTAAATTCTACTTGAGGTTGTGCTTTGTTTTTTGGCCTTCAAAAGCCAGCCAGCTCAGCGGAATTAGCGCGACAAAGAGGTATCGGGTAGTGTTGAGGTTGAAGTATCGAGCTTGGTAATCGGGCAGATAACTGATGGCTTGCTCTGCGGTGGTTTCAAGATTATAGAATAGGGAGCTGGAAAAAATGCCCACCATGATTGACAGAATCATTGCGATGAGCAGAAAACTGTTTTTTTCTTCACGCAGGTAACGTAAAGAGGTTTTTAAGCTACCGACAAAAACCCAACTGTATGCTGAAAGGAAAATTGCTGAGAAAGCTGAAAAAAAGATGACTTCAACAAAAAAGTTGCCCAGGTTATTTACGTTAAAGACAGTGACTTGCCCCATGTAATTGCTGGGAAAAGCCGCAGTAAATAAGCCCAATACGGTGCCATCCCAAAACCGGACAATATTTCGTGCAGTCCAAACAAAAGTTATAGAAAGAAAAACACCAAGTGCTAAAAGGTAGTTTTTGTTTTTGAAAGCTTTCCAGCCGACATAATGATACCTCCAAAGTAATCCGATAACACCTACTAGGATGAAGAAGTAGCCGACGCTGGGTTTTGTTAAGAATCCAAGAACACCAGTTAAACCGGCAAAAATAATGTAGCACTCATTTTCAGGCTTTAAGCTTTCAACAATAAAGTAGAGAGTTAAAATGTAAAAAATCAGAATCAAAGGTTCCGCATAGTTTCTTGAAGTTGCAAAAATATACATTGGAACCGTAGAAACCAACGCTGACGTGATTAACCCAGCAGTTAACCCATACAGTTTTTTGGTAGCAAAAAAAGTGACAAGTAGTGATACAATGAAAATTATTTCAAGAGCAACCTGTGTCCCATAATGAGGTTGCAGAAAAAGGTAAAACTGAGACAAGTAGAGAGGGAAAATGGGACCAGCATGGTGGTTGTACGCGCCATTTAACTCGATAAATTCAGTATTTTTAAGAAATGATTGCCCAAGTTCTTTGTAAATGGTTCCATCATGCAAAAACAGATAATTAGCCTCATTAGAAGAAAAATTAAGGAAAGTAAACACGCACACGCCCACAATTATTGCAGCAAGAAAACAGGCAGCTACAACTTTTTTGGGGCAGGAAAGCAGGTTTAAATCTTTTTTGAACAGAAAAACCAAGGTGAATCCAACAAGACCAACTCCAGTGTAGAGACCAAGAGTAACCAATGAATTAGTATTAGCCATAAAAAGCATCCAATCATCAAGGTTACCCATCAAACCAACAAAAACAAACAAGCCAACTATAAGGTACATAACAAATAATAAAGGCAGAAGCTGCCGCGCACTAAGTAACCTACTTCTCAGCTTTCTAAATCCCAACTTCTGTCTTTACAAATTACGTTTAAAGTAAACAAAAAATAGATTGAGTTCAGCAGGCTTAAGGCACAAAAACCGCTGCAGCTACTGTGGTTGTCCACAAACCATTTTTGTCTCCTGCTGCGGACTGTGTGATGTTTGCGGTTTTGATTATTAAACCTGTGGTTTTGAAAAGCTGTTTGCGTTCATCCCATGCTGTTTCAGGGTCAAACTGGATACCCATAGTTGTTGCTAGCATAGTAGCAGCTAAGTCTTCAGCGTAGTCACCTGCTGTTTCGTCAGTTTGCCCGTTTGAATGATGCTCGGATAGGTAGCCGTACTGATTCTTCTCGGAAGGAATAGCTACACCAATGGATGATGCAACAAGTCGGTGGGGTTCGTTGGTTGCGTTTCTTGCAATAACTACAAAGGTGATTTCGCCGGGATGAATCATTTTTAAGCCTTTTTCGCGTGTGACCAGTTCGCATGAGGGGGGAACAATGCTGGATACAGCGACCAGATTGCACATTTGTATGCCTGCATCTCGTAGGGCTAATTCAAATGATTGGAGTTGTTCTTTGTGTTTTCCAACTCCTTTTGTTAAGAAGAAGTGTTTTGGTATCATTTGGTGTCGAAAAACAATGATTACAGCATTTATTTAAAAACGTTTTTGTGGTAAATTATATTGCTGAATCTACATGAACCCGCATGGTTCAAGCCCCTAATTATTTATTGTTTGGGAGAAGGCTGCTGCTGCGAAATACAATGCAGTGTTCCAAACCCGTACACTAAGTCTTCGCAGTTAATTCCAACAATTTTTCTGTCAACAAACAGGTCCTGCAAAATCTCTAAGGCTTTCTGGTCATTATCATCACCAAAAACAGGAACCAAAACCACCCTGTTGCCAATGTAAAAGTTTGTGTAACTTGCGGGCAGCGACCCATCTTCGCCAAAAACACAAGGCATAGGCAACTTTACAATTTTTAGTTTGTTGCCGTCTTGGTCAACAGATTGACAAAGCAAATCATAATTTTCCTTCAATGCTTCATAGTTCTCATCCAACGTGTTCTCCTCAAAAGCACACACAACCGTAGTTGGATTCACAAACCGTGCAAGGTCATCAATGTGCCCGTCTGTGTCGTCGCCGCAGATGCCGTTTTTTAGCCAGATGATATGGGTTACGCCTAAGTTGTCTTTTAGGTGCTGCTCAATTTCTTCACGGGTCAGGTTGGGGTTTCGGTTGCTGTTTAGCAAGCACTGCTCGGTGGTGATTAGGGTGCCTTTGCCGTTAACTTCAATGGAGCCGCCTTCCAGCACGATGCCCGGTTTGAAACAGGTTATTTGCATTTCTTGATTTATGAATTGGGGGATTTGATGGTCTTTTAGGAGCGTGTCATACTTGTTGCCCCAACTGTTAAAAATCCAGTTCACCATCGCCAATTCGCAGTGACGGTTAATTATGAAGGTTGGACCGTAATCGCGGAACCACACATCCGCATAAGGAAACAAATGAAAACGAACCTTATCTAAATCAACACGCGCTTGCAGTAGCAAGCCTTCAACTTTAGCTCGCATCTGCTCATCCTTAACAAACAGGTTTACGGTTTCGCTTGTGTGGATGTTTTTGATGATTTCAACGTATGTTTGCTCAACTTTTTCTACGCGGTCAGGAAAAGTGGTGGGGTCATAGGGCCAAGCAAGCCAAATTGCATCGTGCCGTTCCCACTCTGCGGGCATGCGGTAACCCAGTTCACGGGGGGTTTTGCAGGCAACATTCTCCGTCAGTAACCCGTAAGTGTCTGGACGACGGTTCCGCAGAAAACCCCAGCCTTCCCGAATACGCAAATTAAAACCCAAATCCACACTGGCAACCAACACTTCCTCTTTATCGCTGCCTGCTTCTGCGAGAACTTCCCCAAAAGCATCACAAACAAACGAGCCACCCCAAAACCGAAGTTGCCCCTCCTCACCGACACGATTAACAGCCGCAACGTGAACGCCGTTTGCTATAGCGTGTCCCCGCTGCACAGTTTGCCAAGCATCATGCCAGTCACCATCAGCGGACTTGTGCCCTTTAATGTAGCCAATAGCAGTGGGGTAAAAGATTATGTCGGCACCTTGCAGGGTGAGGATTCGTGCGGCTTCAGGGAACCATTGGTCATAGCAGATAAGCACGCCAATTTTTGCGTACGCAGTCTGGTAAACCTTGTAACCATTATCGCCGAGTTGGAAGTAGTTCTGCTCATAAAACAGGGGGTCCTGAGGCACATGCATTTTACGGTAAGTATCCAACAGTGTCCCGTCCGCATCAATCACGACAGCAGAATTGTAAAACACCCCATTAGCAGTCTTCTCAAACAGGGGCACAACAATGACGATTTTATGTTTTTTAGCAAGCTCCGAGAAAACCGCGGTGGATTCTCCGGGGATGGATTCTGAGAAGGCTTGAGCATCTTGGTATTCTTCTTGGGGGAAGTAGCGTGTACGGTAAAGTTCCTGTAAGCAAACGATTTGGGCGCCTCTGCTTGCGGCTTGCTCTATCAGTTGCACCGTTTTTGTGAGGTTTGCCTTTAAGTCTTCGGAGACGCTACTTTGGATAAGTCCCACAGTGACGATCTGTCCTTCTTGGGGCACGGTTTTGGTTTTCTCGGGTATAGTTTATCCTTCCTAAATTGCAATAATTCGTGTTTACTGCTAAGAACCTTTCTGAAAAATAAAATCCAAAAGGAAGCAAAAATTTCTTTTGCCACGGATATTTTATTTTTGTTCCCAGTTATGGCTAAGTCGAAAATTAAATAAAAATTTGAATTGCCTACCAGAATCTTGTATGGCAATGATGGCATACTCTTTGGTTTTGACCCAACAGAACACCACAGTAGGGACATTGATAGTTTACGGGTTGATTATAATATGGATATCGATGATAGTTGTTGTAGGGCTGATTGACAGGGGTTTGATATAGTGGTGTTTGATGGTAAACGTTGGTCGCATTGTAGACTCTTGGGCGTGTAGCATAATTAGCTTGACCTCTTATGTCCTTACTTGAAAGCACTAGCCCAATTGAAACAATAGTGGAAACAAGTAAACACGCAATTGGTATCGCCGTAGAAAGCGGTATTAGTGAATTGTCACTAACAGAGTTTTTTGGTGTAACTGTTGGCGCTATTGAATATGATGCAGATGTTGGAGTTGCTGGTGCAGTCGGTTTAACGGTTGGTTTTGGTGTTGACACTGAACTGCTACCAGAGCCACCTGTAGCGGTTGAGGTTACGTTTGTGGTGGAAGTTGAAACTGATGCTGTATAGGGTTTCATTAATGGGTAGGAATCATGGTTGTCTGAATCTATTACGTAGGGTGTATCCCCTATGCCATCATTGTTTGAGTCGGTTCCCTTATAGGTATCCCAATAGTTTCCTCCTGAAGGATAACCGTTGTCCCAAGTGTTAGCACCTATTTTGACACCTTCAATGGGTATTGAAGCGATATTTTCAACGTTATTTATCATATCATTGTGGTAGAATAGGTTGTTTGAGGTTTGTTGTAAATAAAAGCCTTGGTTATTTGACTGTATTACGTTCTCGTACACCCGATTACCAGTAGCGCTCCATCCGCTATCTGACAAACCGATTGAATTTCCAATTAAGTAATTTTTGAAAACTTTTGAGCTGGACATTCCAGTGCCACTTATGCCATGTGCACCATTGTTTGTAACGTTGTTGTAAGATATTGTCATGTTGCTTGAGTGCCATATCCCTAAACCGGAGGGTACAATGGGGTTTCCTGATAACACTTCGTTGTTGTCAGTTATTTGGTTGTATTGGATTATGCATCCTTGGCATTGGGTAAATGATGCACCTATTGCAGCGTTCTTTCTAACTGTGTTATTTGAAAACTCCACACTATTGCAATAACTAAAACCTGCTGCACCATTTGCCATAGCGTTATTGTGATAAAAATAGTTGTTTTGAATTTTAGCGTAGGAACAAGATTCTAGTAGTATGCCTCCTGCATTATCTAGTATGTTATTGCTGTTTATGCTAATGTTAGGTTGGTTAGATGCATAAATTGCTGGTGACCCTTTAGGACTGTTTTTTATTGTAAAACCACTTATTTCCACGTTTCTTGAAGTTATCACGATTGCATTTCCTATGAAGTTTGCATCTATAACCGTTACACTTTTTCCTTGTCCAATTAGACTAATTGATTTGTTTATCTTTATACCGCCAGTATAATATCCAGCTGGAATGTTGACGGTGTCCCCAGAACTTGCTGAGTCAATTAAACCTTGAATAGTATCTGCTGAGATAGTTTCGTGGTCTTCAGCGTCAACAATACTTGTTGCTTGAATGAAACTAACCAAAAAGAGCAGAGCAGTTAAGCAAACAACAAAGTAATTTTTCACTGATTGCAACGTTTACCACAAGTTTTAACCGTTAATTTTTTAATAAAAGCGTTTTTGTCAAGGTTTCTTGACTAAGCTTAGTCAAACTTTCTTGACTAAACATTCCGCCTTTAGGAGGAGGGTCTACTTGGAGGGCAATAACATCTTGAAAAATTGTTGGGTGTATTACGCGTAATGGTTTTATTAAGCGTAATACTAAACAGAAGGATAAGCTGAAATAACAACAAAATACCTTGAAACGGAGACTAACTGTGCCGTACCATAGCAGCGTGTTCAAAGACGAATCCAAACTCGACATCAACTTTGTACCGAACAGGCTACCCCACCGCGAAACCCAACAACGCCTGCTCACAGAGTTCTTTAGGTTTTTGGTCACTTGTCCGCAGCGCATGGCACAACGCGTCATAATCACGGGTGACGTGGGCACAGGCAAAACCGCTCTTTGCCAGCGCTTCGGAGCTGACGTAACCTCGGAGGCTAATAAGCGGCAAATCAAAGTCCGATACCTCCACGTTAACTGCCGAGAGCACCGCGGCATCCTCTCCACGATTCTGCACCAAGCCATAACCGCCTTTAACCCACAGTTCCCATCACGAGGCTACTCCCCACAGGAAATGCTAAGCACTCTTCTGAAGATGCTTGATGAGCAGGACACGTTTCTGGTTTTGGCGCTTGACGAGTTTGACAGCCTAATTGAAAAAGAAGGCAGTGACGGAGTCTACAAGCTCACGCGGTTGCAGGAAACCCGCATTGGCAAACCTCCACGTGTATCATTCGTTTTCATTCAGCGAGACTTAACTGCTATTGAAGATTTAGATGATAGCGCAAAAAGCACGCTTCAACAAAACATCATCCGCCTCCAACGCTACGGCAAACCCGAATTAACCACGATTTTAAACGACCGTGTTTCTTTGGCGTTTGAGCGGGGTGCAGTTCCTGAGGATACTGTGAGTTTGGTGGCGGAAATGGCAATCACCGAAAACGGCAACGCCCGCTTCTCCATCGAGCTGCTTTGGCGTGCAGGCAAGTACGCGGATGCGGAGGATTTGGAGTTGGTGGTTCCTGAGTGTGTGCGAAAAGCAGTTAGCAGTGTATTGCCCAGTTTTAGGCACAGTGACTTGGGTGCGCTTGGGTTCCATGAACGCATGTTCTTGTTGGGTGTGGCGCGATTGTTTAAGGCATCTGAGAAAGCCTACAGTTCCATCACAGACGCAGAGCAAGAGTACCAGGTGATTTGTGAAGAGTTTGAAGTAGAACCTAACAGTCACACACAAATCTGGAAGTACATTCAGTACCTCTTCAAACTAGGCATACTAAAACCCGAAACACAAGCGGGTGAGGGCAGAGGGCACCCAACCACGTTTTCGTTACCCACGATTCCTGCGGGGGAGCTGGAGAAAGAATTGAGTTCCTTGCTTCAACAGGGAGGTTGTGATGATGGAGTTTGAGGAAGTTTTCTCGTCCAAGCCGCGTGTAAAAATTTTGGTGCTACTTGAGCAGTTGTGTTCGCTAAATGTTACTGAAATCAGCAAACGCATAGGCTTAAACTATGTCGCAACCGATAAGCACCTAAAAATTTTGGAAGATGAAGACCTCATTGAAGCCCGCACCTATGGTAGGGTACGGATGTTTCGGTTCAAAGAAGGCTCAGAGAAAGCCAAAGCAGTGCAGAATCTGCTGGAAACATGGAAAAAAAGCGGCACTACCTGAGGTTTTTTTCTTGTTCTTTACCTTCCTCTATTAATCTGCGGACTTTTTGCCCACCCATTCGTCCTGCCTCTTCAACAGTTAAATCCCTGTTCTTGCTTTTTCGCGACAAAACGGTTCACCTCCCCAAGTTCCTACGGGGTTATGGCGTATGCTATCGCGTTAATTGTTTAGATAAAGCTATGTGGTTGCCACCCTGCAACATGCACCCTGCCTACTCAACATTATTATGCGGGGAAACCCAGAAGTACCCTACAGATAAAGGGCTTATTTGGAGACATGTAAGTTGGCTATGGTTGATGTTTCAGCAAAAGCAGAAATTTATCGGGAAGCCACCGCAAAAGGACAAATCAAACTTAAAGCGGAAACCACCCAGCGCATTTTGGAGGGAAAAATCGCCAAAGGAGACCCCCTCTATACTGCAAAAATCGCGGGAATCCTCGCAGCCAAAAACACCAGCAACACCATCCCCCTCTGCCACCCGCTCCCATTAACAAATGTGGAAGTAGACCCGAAGGTTGCAGACCAAAATACTGTGGAAATCTCCGCCACCGTAAAGACCCGTGCGCAGACGGGCGTGGAAATGGAGGCTCTCGCGGCGGTTTCAGCGGCGCTACTTACGGTTTGGGATATGACTAAGCAGTACGAAAAAGACCCAGAGGGGCAGTACCCGAGCACAGCCATAGAGGACATTCATGTCGTGAAAAAGGTTAAGCAGGCATAATTATGAGTGAAACAAGCAAAACCCACAAGGCCAAAGCAGCCAAAACCCTCAACTACGCAGTTTACATCTGCAGCACCAGCCGCGCCAAAGCAGCCGAGAACAAAGAAGAAGTCAGCGATTTAGGCGGCGACAAACTCGTCGAACTCCTCAAAGCAGGCGGACAGAATGTGCTGTTCAAAAAAATCATCGCCGACGACGAAACCGAAATCCAAGACGCCGTAATGTACGTGCTTGGCATGCCCGAGATTGACGCGGCAATTTTCAGCGGCGGAACAGGCATCACCCCAGCGGACGTCACCATTGAGTCGGTTGCACCGTTTTTTGATAAAACGCTACCTGGGTTTGGCGAGTTCTTCCGCAAGATAAGTTTTGATAGTGTGGGTTCGGCGGCGGTGCTCTCGCGGGCAACTGCGGGCGTCGCTAAGGGCAAGGTGCTGTTTTGTGTTCCTGGTTCCCCTAATGCTGTGCAAACTGCGGTGGAAAGGCTTATACTTCCCGAGGCGCCTCACATCGTTAGGCACGCACGGGAATATCGATGAATCTGAAAGATTACTGTGGGCGACCTCTCCTAAACCTGCGAATCAGCATCACACAACGCTGCAACCTAACATGTACCTATTGCCACCGAGAAGGAGAAGTCCGCCGAGCAAACGCTTCCGCCGAAAAAATGACGGTGGAAGAAATCACAAAAATAGCAAAAACAGCGGTCAGCTTGGGCATCAGTCGTGTTAAACTCACAGGCGGCGAACCGCTAATGAGAGAGGACATCCCCGAGATTATCCAAAAAATCCACGCGATTTCTGGCTTGCGGGATTTGTCACTTACCACTAACGGGCTACGCTTAGGCGACGGATTGGCAAAGCGACTCTACGATAGCGGCTTGCACCGTATTAACATTAGTTTGGCTTCTTTGAACCCTGAAACTTATAGAAAGTTGACAGGCGGCAACCTCCCTACAGCACTATCAGGCATCCAAGCAGCGGTAGAAGCAGGCTTTAACCCAGTCAAACTAAACATGGTGGTTTTGCAGGGCGTGAATGTTTCTGATGTGCCTGCCATGATTGATTACGCTGCCAAAATGGGCGTTATACTGCAACTTATTGAGCTTGACCCCATCAACGTGGGCGAGTCCTATTACAGTGCGCATCATCGGGGGTTGGAGGAGCAGGAAAAAATGCTGGCTGAGCGAGCGGTAACAGTTGAGCAGCGCCCGTTTATGCATAACCGCAAAATCTACCACCTCAAAAACGTAGACGTAGAAGTTGTGCACCCCATCGAAAACATGGACTTCTGCATGCACTGCACACGAATGCGCGTTACCAGCGATGGGAAACTGAAACCGTGCCTGATGAGAAACGACAACCTAACTGACATACTAACCCCACTTAAAAACGGCGCCACAGACAAGGAACTACGGGAATTATTTAAGCGGGCTAATGAGTTAAGAGAACCCTACAACAAAAACAATTGAGTGCTTCTTGAAGAATTTTGGTTATTTGATAACTTATACGTCTACATTTCTATTTGCTGTCTATTAGGCTCCTATTAGCCAACTTATGCAGAAACAATAGAGGAGGTCTACTTTTGGGGCAGGGTTTGGCTTTTGTTTAGTGGGTTTATTGAGTGGGCTTTGCTTTTTTTGGGGTTTAGGGTTTGTTGGGTGAGTGCTTGTTTGCAAGTTAGTTAAACGGATTTCTCAAAAAGCATTAATTATCATCAGTTTTCCTTTTAGCGGCATTTAGGGTAAGGAGAAGAAAATAGTGAGTATGCAAGTGATTTCAGCTGATTTGGATGCTGAGTTAATGTTAAAATCGGTTTTGTCTCCGATTAATTTAAAAGCGACCCTGCATCAGTATGCCAAAATCGGTAAAACAGAGCAACTTAGATTAATCTCTGAGGATACCAATACTAATGTTAACGCAACAAACCATTACAACACAACGCTTCTGGCTTAACATTTCGGTAGAGCCAGTAACCTTCGGTTATTGTGGGAGTCTTTCATAACTAAACTTTGTTTCCATAATAATTAGGCGGTATGAGTTTTGGAAAAAGCAACGTCTCTGCAAATAAACGAGCTCTTTGAATCTTTAGGTTCCTCACCTGAAGGTTTAAGCAGCACAGAAGCTAAAGAACGCCTAAGAAAACGAGGCTACAACACTCTTACAGAGAAAAAACAAGTTCCATTCATCAAAAAATTCATCCAGCACCTAAAAGACCTCTTTGGAATACTGCTACTCTTTGCAGCTTTACTCTCATTTATCAGCGAAAACATCTCCTTAGGCATAATTATTCTAGCAGTTGTTTTTGTTAACATTTTCGTCAGCCTATTCCAAGAATCCCGCGCTGAAAAAGCCATGGAAACCCTCAAAAGCTGGATGCCAGAATACGCCAAAGTCATCCGCGACGGAAACCTAACAAAAATCCCTGTAAAAGAAATCGTGCAGGGAGACGTGATTTTCCTTGAAGAAGGCGACCGCGTACCAGCAGACGCACGTTTGATTGAAGCGTTTGATTTATGGACAAACAACGTGCCCTTAACAGGTGAATCTGAACCACAACCAAGAAACGCGGATACAGTGCAAACTGTTGAGAAAGCCTACTTATACTCGCCTAACCTTGTTTTCATGAGCACCAGCGTGGCTAAAGGCAATGGTAAAGCCCTTGTTTATGACACTGGCATGACAACCCAGTTTGGAAAAATAGCCAGTTTAACCCAGACAATCCAAGAAGAAGCCAGCCCACTTCAAAAAGAAATTGCCTCAATGGCAAAATTTGACTTCACCATCGCCGTTATCGTGGGCGTCATTTTCTTCATAGCCAGCGCATTATTTTTACATGTTGACGTGTCAACCAGCATCTTCTTTATGATAGGTGTCATGATTGCCTGCGTTCCAGAAGGATTACAAGTCACAGTTTCCAGCGCATTGGCAATTAACGTGCTTAAAATGGTTAAACAAAGCGTAATTGTCAAACGCTTATCCGCCGTGCAAACACTGGGCAGCGTCACGGTTATTTGCACGGACAAAACAGGCACTATAACCAAAGGAGAAATGACCGCAAATAAACTCTGGGTAAAAGACCAAGTTGTGGATATTTCTGGTCTTGGTTACAAACCTGTTGGAAAATTCACCCGAAAGGGGCAACCAATACATGAAAAAGATTCAGTTTCAGTGGATAGGCTCTTAGAAATTGCGGCTCTTTGCAATGGTGCCAAAGTGAATCCACCAAGCGACAAAAGCAAAACTTGGAGCGTTATTGGTGACCCAACCGATGGCGCTTTGATGGTTGCTGCCTTGAAGTACGGCTTAGTTATTGAAGAGAAATTATCAGAAAAACCCGCCGTTTCAGTGGTTCCCTTCAGTTTTGAACGCAAACGCATGACCACCGTTCACTTCCATAATAGCGAGTTTTATGTTTACACCAAAGGCGCACCCCGAAACATACTAGACGTATGCAAAAAAGTCGAGTTTAACGGGAAAATTGAAGACTTAACCGACGAAAACATGGCACTGGTTGAAAATCGTATCCATGAATTTGCCAATCAAGGCTTGCGCGTCATTGCCCTTGCATATAAGAGAACCCCTGAGAACCAGTATGTTGAAGGTGAAGGTATAGAGAAAGACCTGATTTTTGTTGGGTTAATTGCGATGCGTGACCCGCCAAGAACAGGCGTGAAAGAAGCAGTACTGAAAGCTAAAGAGGCAGGAATCCAAACAGTCATAATCACAGGCGATTACGGACCAACAGCCCAAGCCATCGCAAAAGAAGTCGGAATTGCAGAGCAGGAATGCTGCCAAGTCACCCGCGGCGTGGACCTTGAAGAATTAGATGACAAAGCCATCGTGGACGAAGTTAAAAAAGGCAACGTGATTTTTGCCCGTGTCTCCCCCGAGCAGAAACTGCGAATCGTCAAGGTTCTCAAAGAAAACGGAGAAATTGTCGCTGTAACTGGTGACGGCGCAAACGATGCACCTTCACTTAAGGAAGCCAATATCGGCGTTGCCATGGGCGCTTCAGGTACAGACGTGGCGAGGGAAGCAGCCGACATTGTTTTGCTCAATGACAGCTTTGCTTCAATTGTTAAGGCTGTGGAGTCGGGCAGGGCAATTTACGAGAACATCAGAAAATTCATTGTGTACGTGTTCAGCCATAACTGGGCAGAACTTATCCCGTTTGTGCTCTATGCCACACTCAACATTCCACTGCCCCTGCTGGTGGTTCAAATCCTCGCTATTGACCTAGTAATTGATGTTATTCCCAGTTTAGCGCTTAGCCGTGAACCCCCAGAAGCAGGAATTATGGATGAACCCCCAAGAAGCATCAAAGAACGCCTCTTCACGCCCAAAGTTTTCGCGCGTTCAATCTTTATTGGCGCAATAATCGCAGTTGGCGCAATGATTGCCTGTATGAGTGCATGGACTGCCCCGGGAAGCGGCTGGCAGTTTGGTATGCCTATTCCTGCAGATTGGCACTTTGGCGGCAGTTTACCCAACAATAATCCATACTACATCAAAGGAGTCACCATGGCATTTGCAGCCATCGTCGTAGCACAGGCAGGAAACGTGTTAGCATGCCGAACCAGCAAGCAATCCATCTTCAAATCAGACTTATCCAAAAACAAATGGATAATCGTTGGCATAGTGGCGCAACTTTCGATTTTAGCCATGCTAATTTATGTGCCGTTTATGCAACAGATTTTCGGAACCGTTGCGCTTGGACTATTTGATTGGCTGATGTTAAGTGCAATTGCGTTGGTAGTGATTTTCGCTGAGGAAGTGCGAAAACTGTTTGTTAGGCAATTCTCTAAAAACAAATAACATGCTTTCTTAGACGCCTAACCTCCTTTTCAATTAAATGCGAAACAACTCATGCCAGCAGTAGATTTAGCTAAAACTTAAATGATTACATAGGGATTCTCTATGTGAGTGAGGAGTATGAAAAAAAAGGCATGTGCTGGTTTAGCCTTTATTCTTTTATTCGGATTGTTCTTTACTGGTATTTCAAGTTTTAATTGTGCATCTGGCGCTGTTTCGGTTAATGGGATTATCTCGTCAGACACAACATGGACAAAAGCAGATAGCCCCTACAGCCTTTCAGGCAATGTATTAGTGGACTTGGGGGCAACACTCACAATAGACGCTGGAGCTACAGTGAACCTCAACGGTTACTACATAAAGGTCAATGGAACCCTGCAAGCACATGGCTCAAGCTCTGAGAGAATAACTTTCACAGGTTCAGGTTACGTTCAGTTCACAGAGTACAGCACCTCTTGGGATGAAACTACAGGTTCAGGCTGCATAATAGAAAAAGCCGATTTTGACCAAGGCTTTATCAGCACAGACAGCGCGCCTAAAATAATCTATTGTTCAATGACACGTTTAGTTGCTGCTGGCTCACCAACAATTACAAACAACACAATTGTAAATGACCTCTCCTGCTGTAGCGGTGATGGAACAAACCCAGTAATTGCCAACAACACTGTTCAAGGACTCTTAACCATTCCATACCACTGCGCGTATCCTTCAGGAACAATAAAAATCACCAATAACACGCTAATTGGCGGAATACAAGCCGATTATAAACGTGGCACAATCGATATTTCGTATAATACCATTTCAGGTAAAATAACAACAGGCACTCAGTACCCAACCGAGGGATTGATAACTTTTTCACATAACACAATTTCTTGCGAGGTTTCCCTTTCAGGTTTAACAGTTTTCTCTTTCAACATGGTAACTAAAGAAGTCGACATCTTTGGCTCAAATAACACAATAACCAACAACACATTGGTTGGTAATGGTAACTTAGCAGACAACACTGTCGGAATAATTTTATCACAGGCAGGAATACTGTTCTGCCAAAACAACACAGTAACCAACAATGTAATTTCGGGCTTTACAAACGGTATCTGCGTTGGCATTTATCAGGAAGGATCTCTTGCTGGTTTTGAAATTGAAGGCAATCTAGTTCCGTTTATTGGAGGAAATAATATTTCAAATTGCCAGTATGGAATCAATGCCCGCGGAAGCGCACTAATTACAGATAATGTTGTAACTAACAATTATTGTGGAATAGATGCTCATTGCAAAGGAGCTATTGAATACAATCAAGTAACCAATAACTACTATGGTATGAGCCATGCCAGTGCAGTCAACTATAACACTATTGCCCATAATGTTTACGGAATAACCGGTGGAGGTTCAACCCTTCAATACAATAACATTTACAACAATACACAATACAATCTAGATTTAGGCTCAAATAATACATGGAAAGGAATAGGAAGAAGCACTTTTGACACACCAAACAATTGGTGGGGAACAACCGACACAAACACAATTGACCAGTCAATTTATGATTACTACGAAGACTTTGACTTAGCAAAAGTCAATTACACACCCATCTTAACCGCAGCAAACACGCAAGCAGTACCCCGACCAGTCACAGTACCAACATGGACACCTACACCAACCACAAGCCCAACCCCAACAGCAACACCACCACCCACAACCAGCAACCCAACTGCAACGCCGACCCAACCAAGTGGCACAGGCGATAATTCAGGCTTTAACTGGGATTCGATAGCTTTACCATTGATAGCTGGTGTTATTGTTGGCATAGTGCTGGCAATAGTTATTATCTTCTTTGTTCGGGGCAAAGCAAGCCCTAAACCATTTTAGGGTGAAGTATAGCAAGTGTTAAAAGGAGAAACGTAGCCTCTACTTTTAGGGAGCAATATGCGCAAAGCCTTAGTTCTTACGTGTACGGTTGCGTATGTGCTAGTTTTTGCGCTGTTAACCTCCGTTTCTGCCTTAACTATGGCTCCAGGGTTAACACACAAAATTTTAATCAAATCCGATGGAAGCGTGGAACCAGCTGATGCACCTATTGAACGGTCGGGTTCCGTTTATTCTTTAACGGGTGACATCAATTTTACTTCCATTAAGGTTTCCTGTAATGGTATAGTTCTTGATGGGAAAGGTTTCTTTGATAGGGGTTATGAGGGGTATGATAAAGCAGTTATACTGGATAACACTATAAGCTGTGTTGTTAGGAATTTTAATTTCTTAAAATTTAGCTCCCAAATAAGCATTGAAGGAGGCACAGGCAACATGGTTTATGGCAACACGTTTACGGGTGCATACTATGGTGTGGAGATTTATTCAAACAACTGTCAAATATACCAAAACAAGTTTGTCAGTACTAAACCAGGCGACTGCTACGGAATTGAAGGAGAATGCCAAAACACAGTAATTTCAAATAACATCTTCACCAATTTTGGAGCAAGCATTCAGTTAACACACAGTGAAAACAACACAATTACCAGCAACTCTTTTGCTGACGCAACAAGCATTATGTTTTATCGGCAATGTAACAACAACACAATCACCAAAAACACAATCACTGGAGTTGGCTTGAGCGGAACAGGCATTTACCTGCTGGGTAGCAACCACAACCTTATTTGTGAAAACGAAATTTCGGATAAAGCAAAAAATTATCAGCCTTCCTTTGATAACTGTTTTGGGGTCTGGATTTATGAGTCATCAGATAATATTGTAAAATGCAACAACATCACAGGTAACCTTGTCGGAATCCAAATTGGTCACAACTTCTACCCTGAAGACCCCCCATCAATCAACAATTATTTTGCTCTAAACAACATTTATAATAACGTAGCAGGCGGAGCTAATGTTGGATTGACAAAATATGACACGTACCCAGTTAACTTTTGGGATAACGGAACATACGGCAACTATTGGAGCGAATATGCAAAAAGATATTCTGGTTCATCAGGGATTGATGATTTAGGTTTAGGTACCACACCTTACAATATAACAGTAAATAACGTAGACCAACATCCGCTACTGGCAATAATTGGAGCTAATAAACAGGCACCTACACCCACCTCAGACCAAACCGCCTATGACACAGATTCACCAACGCTACCAGAGGATTCGGGCAGTAGTTCAAATCAAAGGTCAATTTGTGATTATGTTGCAATTGGGTCAGCTTCAGTTGCAGCAGCAGGTTTAATTGTCATCGCTGTTTACAGGAAAAAAATATTGTAAACAAAGAATGTTCTTGCAGATTTTGGGGTTACAGGTTGGGGCTTAAATGGCAGATTAGATAACTTTTTAAGGCAAACCTTCTCAATTTGTTAATGGAGATTTTATGGCGATAAACATTGAAGCAGTACTAATAGGTTTCTTTGTACATGCAATAATTAACCTCATAATCTTGTCACCTGTTCTTTGGGGTGCAGGAAGACTACTTGCAGGCAAAAACGCAAAATTCACGGATGCCTTATGGATTGTGTTTTTGGGCACACTAATTTTCGACGTTGTCGGCTACTTCATTGAAGGCATAATTGCAAGTATAATACTGTTCGTTATCTGGCTGGCGTTGGTTAAGCACTTCTTTGACTGCGGCTGGCTAAAAGCATTGGCAATAAGCATAATCGCACTGATATTCCTCATAATCGTGTGGATGGTTTTGGGATTTATCCTTGTGGCGATTGGTATAGGAACCGGCTGGATTCCTGTACCGTGGTAACTTCCTTTTTTCCCTATTTTTTAAATGATTGTTTTTGTTAATTTTTTTAGCAAGGTTCCCCTTGAAATAAGTAAAGCTTAAAAGTGCATTAAATACTACTTTTGTTTGTGATAAACGTGCGAAAAATTGTTTTTGCCATAATTTTTTCGCTTACATTAACTCTCATACCCTGCATATTTGACTATGCATACTCTAACCCCATAGCCCCTCCGGGACCAGTTGATACAATGTATATCCATGCAGATGGCAGCATTGACCCCTCAACAGCACCTCTGCAAAAGTCAGGTTCCACCTATAGTTTAACACAAAACTTGAACTGTACGTCCATACAGGTTGAATGTAGCGGCATAACCCTTGATGGACAAGGTTTCTCAGATTCGGGATATAGCATGTGGTACACTGCAATTACGTTAAGCGGGGTCAATGATGTGACCATTAAGAATTTTCATTTTCACCAGTTTAGCACTCACATTGAAATGGGCGGCGGCACAAATATTATAATTTCAGGCAACTCCTTCACAGATGGCGATTTCTGTATTCAAACATCTGCCACCAATTGTCAAATAATAGGAAACAAATTCTATAACAATTTTAATCCTGGACACTGGTATTGCATTCAAGGACATTTATCAACCTCAACAATATCTAACAATCTCTTTAGCGATTATGGGATAAGCATCCAACTTTTCGGAGGCGGCGAAAACATGATTTCTGGCAACCAGTTTACAGATGGAACAAACATTTTCCTGCAAGATTGCAGTAACAACATCATAACAAAAAATATTATGACTGCAGGTAACCCTGTGGGTCTTGCTGGACTGCTTATTAAAGAATCAAGTGGAAACACAATTTATGAAAACTCCATCACACAAAAATACTATAGCTCTACGGCAACCATTCCTGATTGCTATGGAATCACGATGTATTATTCTTCGTGCAACAACATCGTTTATCGAAACATAATCAGTAGCAACCTTATCGGCATCCAAATTGGAATCCCAGAAGTAGCCAGCACATACAATCCAGCCCTTGGTGAAGCCCTCTCTGACCTTAACAATCAAATTTATCAAAACAACATAATTAATAATATCAGAGACAACGCAGCTGTTGGAAAAACCTTAGACGGTGGAAGACCAGATGACAGTTGGGATAATGGCGTACAAGGTAACTATTGGAGCGATTACTTAACCAAGTATCCAGAAGCAACAGAAGTCTCAGACACTGGAACAGGAAACATACCCTATGTTATTGCAACAAACAATGTTGACCAGCACCCATTAATGAACCCAGTTGACATCCACGTGCCGACCCCCGCAATTGTCACCACTTCCTTAGCAACACCACCAGCAGAACCCTCACAGACTTCAACAGCAACACCTACACAAAACACAACACCTAACCCTACAGTAGCACCGTCAAATCCAACGGTTCCACCAACAACTGGTACGCCAAACCCAAACACTAAACCAAATTCATATTCTGATTCTCGCAGTATTGATGATTATGTTACAGCAGGTTTGGTTGCCGTGGCAATTGTCTGTGTATGCTCTTTTGTTATCGTTTACAATAAAAATAGACGAACATATCACAGCCCTATTACTACTAGTTTAAGATAAAATAATAAAAAAAATAAAAAAAGATTGTTGGAAAGCTTATTTTTCTAGTTGCTTTCGCAAATCTGCGTATGTTGCTTTGATGTCCTCGATTGAGCCTTCATCTTCAATAGTTGAAGTGTCACCCAATGGAGCACCAGTCAACACTGCCTTTAGCAGTCTACGCATGATTTTACCGCTTCTTGTCTTTGGTAGCTTGTTAACAAACACAACTGCTTCAGGAGTAGCGATTGGACCAATGGTAGCGCGAACGTGCTTTATGAGTGTGGTGCGTAGTTCATCTGATGGACTAAATCCGCCTCGCAAAACAACAAATGCAACTGGAACTTCGCCTTTAACTGCGTCTTCTTTGCCCATGACTGCTGCTTCAGAGACTGATTCGTGTGCAACAAGTGCAGATTCGAGTTCGACAGTGCCGATTCTGTGACCTGCAACTTTGAGGACTTCATCTGCTCTTCCAAGTAGCCAGAAGTACCCGTCAGGGTCTCGGATTGCATAGTCGCCGACATAGTATATGCCTGGCCATCTGCCGAAGTATGTTTGTTTGAAGCGGTCGGGGTCTTTCCAGATTGTTTGTAGCATTCCTGGCCAAGGTGACTTGATTACTAGGTAGCCTTTGGTTCCTTGTGGGACTGATTGTCCTTTATCATCGAAGATGTCAACGTTAACTGCTGGCAAGGGTAGTGTTGCTGAACCTGGTTTTAGCGGTGTTAATTCTATGCCTGATGCAGGAGAAATCATAAATCCGCCTGTTTCAGTTTGCCACCAAGTGTCGATGATTGGTAATTTTTCTTTGCCGATTACGCGGTAGTACCATTTCCATGCTTCTGGGTTGATTGGTTCGCCGACTGAGCCGAGTTCGCGTAGGCTGCTGAGGTCGTGCTTGTTGACCCATTCTTCGCCGAATTTCATGAACATACGTACTGCGGTTGGTGTACCGTAGAGGATGTTTATGCCGTGGCGTTCGATCATGTCCCACCAGCGGTCTTGTGCAGGGAAGTCGGGAGTTCCTTCGAATAGGAAGGCAGTGAGACCATTGCTGAGTGGAGAGTAAACGTTGTATGTGTGTCCAGTGATCCATCCGATGTCTGCAACACACCAGTAAATGTCCTCATCAGTTGGGTTAAATGCCCATTTGAGAGTCCAGTGTGCCCAAAGGAGGTAGCCGCCTGTTCCGTGCTGGACGCCTTTTGGTTTGCCTGTGGTTCCTGAAGTGTAGAGGATGAACAGTGGGTCGGTTGATTTCATGCTTTCTGGTTCAACATATGCATTAGCGCCTGCTTGTGCTAGGGCATCGCTGTACCAGACGTCTTTTTCGCCCATTTGGATTTCTTGACCTGTACGTTTGACAACGATAACTTTTTCAACGTTTGGCATGTTTGGCAGTGCACGGTCAGCGTTGTTTTTGATTGCAACTGGTTTGCCTCTGCGGAATGAGCCATCAGCAGTTACAAGGATTTTTGCGCCGCAGTCATTAACACGGTCTGCCAATGCTTCAGCACTAAAACCAGAGAACACAACTGCATGTACTGCACCAATTCTTGCACAGGCAAGCAGTGTAATTGGGAGCTCGGGAATTACTGGCAGAAACACTGCGACACGGTCGCCTTTTTGGACGCCGAGGTCTTTGAATGCTTTTGCAAGTTTGTTTACTTCACGGTAGAGTTGATAATAAGTGTAGGTTTTTACTTCGCCCATTTCGCCTTCCCATATGTAGGCGAGCTTGTTTTTGCGTGCGCCTTTAACGTGCCTGTCCAGCGCGTTATAACATATGTTTAGTTCACCATCTGGGAACCACTTGTAGAATGGCGGGTTTGAGTCATCGAGCACTTTACTAAATGGCTTAAACCAGTCAATTGCTTTTGCTTTTTCGGACCAATACTCTTGAGGGTTTTTAATGGCATTTTCCCATTCAGCTTTGCGTTTATCTCCAGAAGAAACTTGAACGCTGCCTGGGCTGTATTTTTCGTCGAAAGGTAAACTAGCTTCTGACATGTTCTCAACCTTGAGTTGGGGACAGAAATAAAACTTAAAGAATATAAGCTTTTTCAATTAATGCAATCTTAGAAAAAATCCAAAATCAAATACAACTGAAAACTGAAAAATCGTGCTATTGTGCTTTTGTGGGCGTTCAAGGGTTCAACAGCTCACAAAGGAAGCTACGCCGATTTTGTGTTGCAATCAATGGCTGTTTTATGGAAACTATTTTTTAGGCGCACCTAAATCTTTATATGTCTTCGCGACTGGAAATTTAGGTGAACCTAAAAACAGGGGGAGAGAACAAATGGAACAATCAACCCAAAACTACCTAAAAGCCATATACAGCCTATCCAAAAACGGCGATTTAGTCAGCACCACCCAAATCAGCCAAAAACTAAACGTTGCCCCAGCCAGCGTAACAGAAATGCTCAAAAAACTAGCCCAAGAAAACTACATAAACTACTCACCCTACCACGGTAGCACCCTAACAGACAAAGGCACCCGTGAAGCAAAAAAAATCACCCGAAAACACCGCTTACTCGAAACATTTCTCTCCGACGTTTTGCACATCGGAAAAGACAAAGTACACAGTCAAGCATGCGAGCTTGAACATGCACTTTCTGATGAAGCAGAAGAATCCCTGTGCAGATTACTAAAACACCCCGATACTTGCCCAGACGATGGCAAACCCATCCCTGCTTGCAACTTGCCTTTCACCAGTTGTGAAGAATGCATTGAACTGCACAAAAAAGGCTTAGAAGAGGTAGGAAAACGTAAAGAAAACTTGGTTGCTTTAACAGAACTCAAGACTGGACAGTCAGGAAAAATCGCATTCATCCGAGGCGGTCACCATGTTCTTCAGCGCCTTTTAGACATGGGTTTAACCCCCAACACAAAAATCACACTCATAAAAATTGCCCCGTTTGATGGCCCCATCGAAGTTTCTGTTCGAGGCTCAAAACTTGCAATAGGCAGAGGCATAGCGTCAAAAGTTTTCGTAGACCCCCACAGCGAAAAACAGTAAGGAGACAAATCAAATGTTTCACAACAACAAAAACAGCAAACAACCCATCAAAGGCAAGCACTTAACCATCGCCCTAGCTGGAAACGCTAACGTGGGTAAAAGCGTAATCTTTAACCGATTAACGGACTCTGACCAAATCGTAGGCAACTGGCCAGGCAAAACCGTTGACCGCGCAGAAGGTACACTACACTTTGAGGACCACGAAGTCACCTTAATTGATTTGCCAGGTATTTACTCCTTTTCTACGTTTTCCATGGAAGAGTTAGTTTCACGAGACTACATTGCACTTGAGAAGCCTGATGCAGTTATCAACGTGGTTGATGCTTCGATTTTAGAGCGGAACCTGTTTTTCACAATTCAACTGATGGAAATGGGTGTTCCCTTAATTGTGTGCCTAAACCAAGTGGACGTAGCCAAAAACAAAGGCATAAACATTGACAAACAAAAACTCGAATCCGCCCTTGGCGTTCCTGTGGTGTTTGCGGTAGCCCCCCGGGGTGAAGGCATATACGAATTGGCAAGAGAAGCCATAAAAGTAGCCGCCCATAAACCCAAGCCTAAACACTTAAAATATCGACATGATGTCGAAGAAAAAATCGAAAAACTACAACAAACAATAGAAAAAGCAAACCTTGACCTACAATACCCCGCACGTTGGCTATCAATCAAACTGCTCGAAGGCGACAGCGAAATCACCAAACTCGTAGCGGAAAAATCCAAAACCGTAGCCGACGCCGCCAAAACCATCTCACAAGAACTCTCCAGCAGTTGCCAAGAACCCTGCTTCTCAATTGTTGCCTCAGAACGGTATGCCCTTGCAAGTTCCATTGCCGCGTCTGCACTTCACCAGAGCGAAATAAAGAGCACCTGGTCAGAAAAACTTGACTGGCTAACGACCCACCATGTTTTGGGTTATCTCACTTCGATGGGTGTTATTGCAGGATTACTGCTGTGGACATTTTTTGTAGGCAATGCCCTGTCAGGGGTAATCTCTGATGTACTAAATCAGATTCAACCGCTTGACCCCGCTCTGTCAGCAGACCAGCCGCTTCTGTCAATAGTAGTTAACGGTGTTTGGGGCGGATTTAACGCAGGCTTAACTCTGATTATCCCGTTTGTGATTCCATTCTACCTGCTACTAGCCATGATTGAAGACTCAGGCTTGCTCACACGGGTTGCCTTCATGATGGACAGCGTTATGCACAAAATCGGTTTACACGGCAAAGCCTTAATCCCAATAATTCTAGGCTACGGCTGCAACGTACCCGCCATTCACAGCTGCAAAATCATGGAAACAAGACGCGAACGCCTACTAGCAGCGTTTGCCATAACGTTCGCGCCCTGCTCAGCTCGAACCATAATTCTGTTTGGCATGGTGGACTTGTTTGTTGGGGTTCACTGGGCTTTACTGCTCTACGTGGTTGATGTCGCCGTGATTTTCCTGCTGGGCCGTGTTGCCATGAAGGCTGTTCCCGGAAAATCTACAGGATTAATCATGGAAATGGGCGCATTCAAAGTACCCTCGCTCAAGGTAGTGCTTAAGCAGACATGGTCACGGACAAAATCAATCATTTACGTGGTCTTCCCAATCTACATTGTAGGCAGTGCACTAATACAGGTACTTTTTGTGCTTGACGTATTAACTCCCATCAGCAACGCAATGACACCCTTAACGGTTTGGTGGCTTGGATTACCCGCCATTGCAGGCATACTGCTGATTTTGGGAACTGTACGAAAAGAACTCATACTAGTCGGCGCAGTTGCAATGCTTGGCACCACAAACCTGATGATACAACCAGACGGATTCACCGCTGTACAACTAGTCATTATGGCACTTGTGGCAATGCTCTATATCCCCTGCGTGTCCACAGTGGCGATTTTGGGTAAAGAGTTTGGGTGGAAAGCAGCAACAGTCATCACCCTGGCAAACATTGGCGCAGCACTGCTAGTTGGCGGATTTGCCTTCCGGCTTCTGTCACTGTTTGTTTAGCATTTCCTTTTCTTTTTTAGCACTAACTAAAAAGCGTTTACTAATCGGTAACTAATTCACCGACAAGATAGGTTTCAGGTGCCTTAGTTACCTTGACTTTGAGAGTTTGTCCCAACAAATCATTCCCACTTTGAAGTACGACAGGCTTGTAGGCAAAATTGCGTCCAACCCACGAACCAGCCTTTTTACCACGCTCATCAATCAGCACCTCACCAACCCAACCTAGCCACCGTTGATTTTGTTGGGCTGAAATTTGCCGCGCCACCTGTGCCGCCAAGGTGCTTCGACGCTTTTTCTCAGTAGATGGCACTAAGTCTTGGTTGATTTTAGCTGCGGCGGTGAGGGGGCGTGCGAAAAATTTGGAAACGTTGGTTACGTCGGGTTGGACTTCGCCTAAAAGCTTGAGGGTATTGTCAAAGCCGTTTTGGTTTTCTCATGGGAAGCCAACGATGATGTCTGTTGCAAGGGTTAGTTCGGGAATTTTGGAGCGAAATGCCGCCACGATTTGTCGGAATTGGTTTGCAGTGTAGAATCTTTGCATTCCCTGCAGAACAGAATCGTCGCCGCTTTGGATGGGAAGATGTAGAAATTTAAAAAATTTGGGGCTTTGGAACGCTTCAATTAGTGGTTCTTGCATGTCAAAAACCATGTTTGGCGTCATCATGCCCACGCGGATTTTAAAATCACCTTGTAAGTTTGAAAGCGCTGATAGCAACTGGGGCAGATTAGTGCCGATATCTCGTCCATAGCAGGCCGTGTCTTGGCTGGTTAACCAGAACTCTTTAGCGCCAGCATCAAAATCCTCCCTGACACGCCCAACTATTTCGCCTATTCGGTAGCTTCGCAGGGGTCCACGAGCAAATTTCACAGCACAATAGCTACAAGAACCCAAGCAACCGTAGTTAATCGGAATGACACTAATTAATGCACCCGACTTGACTCTTGGCAGGTTGAACCGGGGCGTGTTAAAACCCTCAAAATCCACCACACGCTCTCCAGCCATAACACGCAAAACCACATTCACAATACATTCGCCAGCAGCGGCACCCAAAACAGCGTCGAAGCGAACTTCACGTTCCAGCCTTTGGAAGCTAATTTTTGGTAGACACCCGGTGATGATGATTTTTTTGGTTTTGGGGACGCGTTTGATTTCGTCAATTACTCGGTTTTCGGTTGGTCCTTTTACTGCGCAGGAGTTGAAAATTATTAGGTCTGCTTGGTTGGGTGAGTTGGCAAGTTGGAAGCCTGCTTGGGTTAGGCATCCTGCTAGTGTTTCGCCGTCTGCTGTGTTTGCGGAGCAACCGTAGTTTTTTATGTGTATTCGCACTTGGGCACCTTGGGTATGGTACGTTGCATAGTCAGCAAACAATAAAAACGTAAAGGTGAATGTTGCTGAATTTACAGATTGATGCAACAACACCTTTTTTGCGTTTATATACTAAGTAACGAACATGTTTAAAACATATTTGTAGCATAACATATAGAAGTATAACTCTGAATAAGGCTTAATGAGTCATCAACAAGGGAGAGAACGTTAATTGAAGCTAATCACTCTGTATCTGCCTGAAACGTATATAAAAGCTTTGGACCAGCTTGTCGACGAACGGTTCTACCCCAACCGCGCCGAAGCTATCCGAGTGGCAATTCGCGACTTAATTTCCGCTGAAGTGTGGAGGAGAAAAGGCGTTGACTAAACACTTACATGAAGACGCATTAAAAATGCACCTAACCGCTGAGGACCCAAAAATCGAAGTTACACCAGAAACAATCGACAATTCTCTGGTTATTAGCACAAGATGCATTCCTCAGCCCAAACCAAAACAAGCAAGGATGGTTAAACCAAAAGTGACAAACAAAAAAAGCTGCCTAGACCGTGCAACAGCTTGCCTATTTGACTTAGAAGCAGGCAATGAACCCGAAAAGAAACTCGACATCGACTTCGGGCTCTACCAAATGGAAGACTTCTAATTCTTCCCTCCTCATTTTTAAATATCAAAAAACTTAAAATTTTCCGCCAACTGCTCATTCATCATGCAAAGCCTTCTCAGCCAAATACGAGCAGACCTAAAAGCCAGCGTTAACCAACAAACCCTCAAAACAGCACAGCACTTCTTCAAAGAACCCATCAAGGTTTACGGCATAAAAACAGCTGTTGTCAGCAAAATCGCCAAAAAACACTGGAGCCAAGCAAAAATGTTGAGCAAACTAGAGCTTTTTGAGTTATGCGAGGAACTGTTCCAAGCTGACTTCATGGAAGAAGCCTTCATTGTTTCTGAATGGTTACCCCGATATATTAAGCATTTAATCCCAGATGATTTGGCAACTTTTAGGGGGTGGATTGAAAAGTACATCAACAATTGGGCAAAATGTGACAGTTTCTGCAACCACACCATCGGCGACCTATTACAGAAATACCCCGAAACAATCAAGGAAGTACAAAGCTGGGCAAACAGCCAAAACCGCTGGCTCAAACGCGCCTCGGCAGTTTCGTTAATTGTGCCCGCCAAAAAAGGCTTATTCCTCAAAGAGGCCATTGAAATAGCTGACGCCCTTTTGCTTGACCCTGACGATTTAGTACAGAAAGGATATGGTTGGCTGCTTAAAGAGGAAAGCCGCAAACATCAAAAAGAAGTCTACGAATACGTGGTTAAAAACAGGCAAATCATGCCAAGAACTGCACTTCGTTACGCCATTGAACTGATGCCTAAAGAGTTAAAGGCAGAAGCAATTAAGAAAAAGTGAATCAGATTTTCCAGTCCACCGCGGTCTTTTTCCCGCCAAAAAACACTTGAAGATGCCCAATTATGATTATTGCCATCCAAATGTTGGCGTAAAAGAAGTAATACGCAAACAACTCATGAATTTTCATTTCAAAACCCATCTTGCGCGAGAAACCATAAAAGATGGCGGCTGTAATGCCAAAGCTTGAAAATGAAATTAGCAAAATTTTCAAAACATCCGCAGTTGCTAGCGAAACAAGAAAAATCGGCAGAACCAAGTTAAATTTTACAGACAAAAACAGTGAAAACACAAGCATTGAGTTATACAACCAAATACTTGGCACTAATGCGCTGACAAGGAAAATAGCAACGGACGGATACAAAAAGAACAGCCCAGGCAGAAAAACTTGGGGTTTTTTGATGAACCGTTTGCCAAGTTCACGCCACCACTCCTTAAGCCATAACGCTTGACCAACAGACCAACGGCTTCTCTGAGTGAGCCAGTTACGCCAATCCGAATGCACAACATTTCTAACTTCCACATCAGAAGTATACGCAAAACTGCCCTCATTTAGAAAAGAGCGCGTAGCAATGTCAATGTCCTCTGCAACAACTTTTCTAAAACCATTAACTTTCTGAAACATTTCACGTTTCATTGCAAATGCTGCGCCGTTAACTGCGGGGCATTTGTGCAAGCATTTAGAGGATAACCATGCGCTGATGTTGAAAGTAAAGTATTCGTAATATGCCATTCGGGAGAGGAACGAGTTGTCCTTTGTAACTTTCTTTTTGATATCTAAAACATCCACGTGTTCAAGTTCCATAACGATTTTTTTTAAAAAATCAGGGTCGTCTGGAACTTCCACGTCAGCATCCAAAAAAAGTAGCGCTTTCCCCGATGACAGGGGCACGGTGCTGTTGAGCGCGTTTGCTTTGCCGACTCTTTCCTTGTTAACTATGACTTTGGCTTTTTCAGAAAAGTTTTCGATATTTTCTAAAAAATCTTTTGAAGGCGCATCAACTGTTACAAATATTTCCTTAGCTACGCTTTGAGAACTAAGCTTGTTAATCATATTGCCTAGCTGGTTTGATTCTTTGTAAACGGGAATGAAGATGCTGATGTCCACAGCTAGTCCTCAATAGACGCGAGTTATAGTGATTGATATCCGCAAATTGCCTTTTAAATTATTCGACAGTTCAGTAGACAAGTGGACACTATACAGAAAAAAAATGGATAAATTTTGAAAAAAATTAGGTAAACAACTATATTTCAACAAGATTTTCCAATAAATCAGGAGCAATAGGACCAATCCTAAAGAGCACTTCAGCCTCATGTCCATCGTTCTCAAAATCCTCTTCACTAAACAAAATAGTCTCCTGATAACTCGCTTTCAGTAACAATGCAATTTCAACAAAGTTCTTTCTGGAAACCTTATTAGAAGGATTAATAGTGCCCTCAAAAAATTTTGCGCCAGCCTGCCTTATTTGATAAAGCAACAAAGTTTTCTGCAAACCAAGACCGCGGTAATCTTTGTGCACCACAATTTCCCAATTAAAAAAAGTATCAGGTCGTTTTGGCGGAACATAACCTGAAGAAAACGCAATCAAACGTTCACCATCAAGTACAATCATGCAGGTGTCAGAGAAGTCTCGAGCTAAAAGGAAGTAGGTATAACGGGAGTTTAACCCGACGTAAGGTCTGTTAGCGACAAGTAGCTTGTAGACTTCTTTTATGTCGCTTATGTTCACATTTCTGATTGTGAAGGCTGTGGCAGTTTTTTTGGGCATTATGGTAGCCCTGGATCATTGCTTTTTCTGCGTTGTAGCCTAATGTTGCCCTTTGGTACAAGAGATATCTCTTTTTTAGAACCATCGGTAAACAGTTTTTCGAGACCTACAAGATTTTTTTCGTCTTCGTCAAGTTTTAGTTGCAGGGCGCAGTTTTGGCAGTCTCGATTGCAACGCACGGGTTTGTAATCTTCAGGTTCATTGTAAGTTGTGATTACGCCTTCATAATTGCGCAGTATCACCTTGTTACTTGACCAGGAAATGATGTAATTTGGCATTACTGGAATTTTTCCTCCGCCGCCTGGTGCATCGATGACAAAAGTTGGAATTGCAAACCCGCTGGTGTGACCAAACAGGCTTTCCATGATTTCTATGCCTTTCCCTACAGAGGTTCGGAAATGGGTAAGTCCCTCGGATAGGTCACATTGGAAAAGGTAGTATGGACGCACTCTGTTTTGGACAAGTTTCTGGCAGAGTTTTTTCATGATTTGGGGACAATCATTAACTCCAGCTAAAAGAACTGATTGATTGCCTAAGGGTATGCCTGCATCTGCTAGTTTTCTTAGGGCTTCTTTTGCTGATGGGGTAAGTTCACGAGGATGATTGAAATGAGTGTTTATCCATAATGGATGATGCTTTTTGAGCACATTTACCAGTTCATCAGTTATTCGGTAAGGCAAAACAACAGGTGTTCTAGTTCCAATTCGTATAACTTCCACATGTGGTATATTGCGAAGTTCAGTTAAAATCCAGTCAAGGTATTTGTTAGGTAGCATTAGTGCATCGCCACCTGAGAGGAGAACATCGCGGATTTGTTTGTTATCTTTGATGTATTTTATGCCTTTGAGGATCTGTTGCTTGGATGGGTTATGGTCTGAATCGCCGACTTTTCTTTTTCTTGTGCAGTGCCTGCAATACATTGCGCAGCGGTTGCTGATTAAAAAGAGAACACGGTCAGGGTATCGGTGAGTGATTCCTTCTGTGGGGCTGTCTTTGTCCTCATGTAGCGGGTCTTTCATGTCATATTTTGAGATTTTTAGTTCTTCAGGGTTTGGGAAGGATTGCTTAAAGATTGGGTCTTGACGGTAATTTTCTTTATCAATCAAAGAAGCATAATATGGTGTTATGCTAAGAGGAAACTTTTCGATGGTTTTTTTGAGTTCTTGTTTTTCTTTTGTAGAAAACTTTATTCCTGTAAAATTTTCAAAATCTCTAATGGTTTTTATAGAATTTTCAATTTGCCATTGATAGTTTTTCCATTCAAGAACTGTTACCGTTCTATCAAAATTTTTTGAAACATAAGATTGATAACTGGTAAGAGGCTCACTTTTCTCTTTAATCAGATCTTTCGCTCTCCGAAATTAGACGTTTGTGTAAACAACCCATCTTTTTTATATATTTTGGAAAAACGCAAATTGAAAAAAAATGGAAGAAACACACCAAAATTAGCTGATTTTACCTGTTTTGAAGGCAAATTATTATTTGTACCCAAATACATAGGTCAATTTATGACTAAGGTTAAAGCAGTCAGCCTATTTTCTGGCGGGTTGGACAGCATTCTTGCAGTCAAGCTGATTCAAAACCAAGGCATAGATGTAGTAGCCTTCCACGTTAAAAGCCCCTTTTATGCACTAAAAAACGAGGGTGCAAGCGAATCCGAACTTGCAGCTAAACAGTTAAACGTGCCCTTGGTCACCGTTGACGCAGGCAAAGAATACATAAAAATGGTAAAACACCCCAAACACGGCTACGGAAAAAACATCAACCCCTGCGTAGACTGCAAAATCTTCTTTTTCAAACTAGCCAAAAAATACGCCAAAAAAATCGACGCTGACTTCCTCTTTACAGGCGAGGTATTAGGAGAACGCCCAATGTCTCAGCATCTGCCCCAGCTCAAAATAATTGAGGAAGAAGCAGGGCTAAAGGGAAAGTTGTTGCGTCCTTTGTCGGCGAAGTTGCTTCCTGAAACCGCGGCGGAGCGCAAGGGCTTAGTTGACCGCAGCAAACTGCTGGATATTTCAGGCAGATCCAGAAAGCCTCAGTTGAAGCTGGCGGCTGAATTTGGCGTTAAGTGGTTTCCGTCTCCCGCGGGCGGTTGCCTGTTGACCTGTAAAGAGTACGCAGAAAAACTTGAGGACATTTATAAGCATAAAAAGAGTGTTTCTGCCTCTGATGTTGCCTTGCTGAGTGTGGGGCGTCATTTTAGGGTTGGAAAAAATAAGATTATCGTTGGCAGAAACCAGACGGAAAACAAGCTGCTTTTGGAGAATAAGGGCTTTAACGATTTCTATTTTGAATTGCCAGACGTGGTGGGACCAACAACATTGCTGCAGGGACCAAAAACCAAAAAAGCCATTGAAACCGCCGCGGGCTTAACCGTGTATTACTCTGACGCAAAAACCCATAAAGCCTCCGTAACCTATGGACGCAAAAGCCTAAACAAAATAATGGTTGCAACAACTCCCAGCGAAAACCAAATTAGCAGACATAAAGTCGGCGCCAAAAAATAGAAAGCACTACTGGAAAAAAATTGTCAATTCAGCTTCAAGTTTGGCTTAGGGATGGCTAAGGTTTTTATGGTTCTTACGAAATTACATCACTGCAACCCAACAATGTGGGGCTTTCGGCTAGCTTGGTCTAGGCTTGTAGACTTGGGCTCTATAGACCCCGGTTCAAATCCGGGAAGCCCCACCAACTTACTTAAATTAGAGCTTAATTCTGTCTTTTTTAGGTCTATGTTATTAGGTTGACCCATTTGACCTATTGCTTTAGAATCAACATCTTTCGGTAATTCCTTAAGTTTATTCGCTATATATTGTAAAGTTTGCTGATGATACTCAAACTGTGGCTTACCATTTACTTGACCTAAATAATGTCTGGCTCTAGCATACTTTACCACTGCACTCTTATTGTAAAAAATTTGAATAGAAGCTAAGTTGCCACATACTTCACATTGGAACTTTACACATTTAATCTTCATACTCAGACTTCCATATGCTTGGAGCCCTCACGAGTATGCTAAGTTGTATTTAACGACCTCCTAACAAAAAGTTCTGGATAGTATTACCGTATATGCACTAAGATTTAGGTGTGGAATATTAACTCAATATTAACTAGAAAATGGGAAACAAATATGCGTTATAAACAGATACAACAGTTAGAACATAACATGCTTGTTTACCCTTTTTCTTAATGTGAACCAATCATCAGCAAATGCTTGGGTGTACAGTGAGTGTTACCTTCTAGTTATTCCCATATACACTGGAAACTATGCTTGTGGTCAATAAATAACTTGCATCAGACTCTGGACTATAACTCTACAAACTCAATGATGGTCAACATACCGGATAGAATAAAGTAGTTAATCCCTTTTAGCTTCCAAAAGAGCTGGAGGGTCATAATTGGGTGTAGTTATTTAATTAAGCCAATGCTGAGAATATAGTATGTGATATATGTGTTTAAAATATTGCCATGACATAATGGAAAGTTGCCATTTGGGCATACACTAGAAATCTGATTTTGCAGAGGTTAAAAAAAATTAGGGGCTAAAACTAAAAATTTTGATGCTTTCTGCCTCTCAAGAGCTTTTTTTCCATGCTTTTTCGCTAAAAATTGGAAACCTTTTTAAGATACCGAGAAGCAATGGTTAAGTGCATCAAAATTTTTAGCAGAGGTAACTCTGAATCGTTTGGTAAATCAAAAATCTAGGCTAGATGCATCTAATTAATAGGATTATGTTATTTCTCTCAGCATATTTGATGTTACTGCATTAGTTTGAGCGTTTAGCATATTTCTTCTCGCTGAGGCTCGGTCTAGACCTTAAAAATATTTTGGATGTGCTATTATGAATATAGACAACAGTATAAATGATGAAGAAAATTTTGATTGGAAAGAACTTCTCTTTGAAGACCTAGAAGATGAATCCTCCGAGGAAGAAGAAACTAATTTAACAGAAATATTTACCCCTGAAGAAATTGAAGAATACTTTTACAGCAACAAGAAACCAACACCATTCTCAGAACTTAGTAATTCCTTGAAGGGTGTACCCCTTGAGCAAGTGATTAGAAGGTATTGTACTTCAAACAAACTTAAGTATAATATGCTATTTACAGACTTAGCCAGGAATAAGAACCGCAAAGGTGCTAAAGGAAAAAAAGATGTTGATTTTGTAATAAATAATTATGCTGCAATAGAATCAAAGAATTGGGACTGTTTTGGAGGAACACAGTATACAATATCACCAAGGGACATGAACAACCAAGTTCTCAATAAATTTAATAATTATGCTAACCTCAAGAAAATACTAATTATTGCTAATCCTTGGTGGAATAGAGATACTATAAAGTATCTCATAAACAATAAAGTGGAAATAATTGAGGTGGGTTTTCAAGTTACCTTTGATACAACACTAATGGAGACAGCTTTTTGGAAAATAAAACCTCAGTTAGATACCTTACTATATATCCCATATCAACAGTTACACAGAATAGTTTTCACTATCTAGTATAAAGTATAAACATACATCTGCTCTGATGCTTCTTTACTCTAGTTTATCCAGTAATAATTAGCTTCTAGTTATAGCCTAAAAGGGCTTAACATAAAATAAAGAGAGAGGTGATTTTATGCAAGTTATTTGTCCTAGTTGTAATAAGGTTGGTCTTCTGCAAACTATTACACCAAGATATCACAGAGTTAGGCACTCACATAAAGTTGAAAATATTGCTGACAATGGACGACATTATATTGTAAGAGAGTTCACATATTGCAGAATCCCAACACTTTGGGCTCTAGATCAAATTAATGCTGAAGAGTTAAAATATCAAGAATTTGTTAGGCAATTAATGGCAGGAAAGTAAAAGATAAGAAAATACAGTCCCTCTTGTGCTAATTAAATGACTATTTTTCTATCAATTAGGGTTCATATAGATACAGCGTATATTACCATAGTTTTTCCATAGATTTTATCAAAGTTTTCATTTCAGGCAAAATTAAGTATAAACTTAGTTCCTTAGATACAGCGTATTACATTACATAATTTTCTGGTAGGACAGATTTACAATACACAGTAGCACAAGAAAACATACTATAGAACATAGCTGTCTAGGATAGGTCAATGGTTATCCTATTTTTTGTTTAGTTAAATTAAGTTTTAAATTTTAAAGAGGTGATAATCTGAAAATAAACGTTAGATGCAAAACTGATGTTCTAGTTCCTTCAAGAACTGCTTTTGGTTGGACCATAAATCCTTACAATGGTTGCAGGCACGGGTGTCTTTACTGTTACGCTAGAAAATATGAATACAACAAATGGATTAAACCTACACCAAGAAAGGACGTAATTGAAAAACTAAAAAAGGATATTAAAGTTCTAAAGAGCACAGATAAGATATGCAATATTCAAGACATCCTTCTAGGCTCAAACACTGACTCTTATCAACCACTAGAAGCGGAGTATAAGCAAACAAGGCAGGTTATTGACGAATTAATCTCCAATGAATTACCCTTCAGCATCCTAACTAAAAGCAATCGAGTTCTCAGAGATATTGATTTGTTTAAGGGCTATCAATGGTGCAGAGTTGGAGTTACTCTTACTTCTTTTGATGAAACATTCAGAAGAGACCTAGAACCATATACTGTTAGCTACGATGAAAGAATCAAAGTTTTAGTTGCTCTGAAAGAAAATGGCATCAGCACATATCTTAGTGGAGAACCCATAATGCCCGTTGAAGCATCAAATCCTTTGGAGATAGTGCATAAACTCAAAGATGTTGTGGATTTGTTTGAGTTTGGTTTGTACGATGATAAAGAAGATTATGATTATACGCCAGTAGCTTACAAAAAACATTACAATGATGACACTTATCATGCACCTATTTTCAGAGAGCAGATTCAATACTGTCAAGAGAATAACATTAACTACTGTAACTCATCACATTCTAGAGCGTTCTTTAAGAAAAACAATCTTCCATTCCAAAAATATCCACTGCTAAAGCCCCCGATGCCTAAAGCACAACAATGTTTAACAGCATTTTGCTAAGCCATTTAGAGATTTAGCTATACCCCATTTTTATTGCTAACTAAAACCTGTCTTAGACAGGTGTGATAATTCTGTATTGATAAGCGCGGTATTGCAGAAATAGAGATTGATAATATTACTAGTTTTATGCTTAAGCATTAGGTAAATAGGTATTCAAGGAAATACCTATAATGATATATCATCATCAACCTTAGCTACTAACATAGCCATCCTTTGAGTTTTTATTTTTGCCTCAAACTACATTGATTCTTCACGCAGAAGCAATCTATGGGTAGAACTCAACCATAGTACTAGCTAATCCCACAACTATATGCTGACTAAGGATTTGTTTCCGATGAAATTAAGCAACTGTTAATTGCTCAATTGATTGAGCCATAACTCGGCATATAAACATAGTGCAAAACTCTGCAATCCCAAAAATACAAAAGTGTTATAGGTTAATTATTATTTTTGGAGTTGGACTGAGATGGCTGATTTAAAGGAAGATATTGGATTAATATTAAGCTCAGCAATAGCTGGAGTTGGTGCTTTCCTTAGTTGGTTTTATCAATCAGGTCTCCTTGGTACAGTCACAGGCATAGTTATTGGTGCTGGAATAACTTATTTTGTACAAACTAGAACACAAAAGAGGCTATGGAAAAGGGAATACACCATTAAGATAACGGAACAGGTTTATGGTGAACTTTTTGGAGAAATAAAAATAATAATCAATAAACTTGAAAATGATTTTAATGAACAAATTATTCTCGAGAATAAATGGGCACAGATTCAAAATGACCACAGGTATTTCATGGTTGACCAGAAATTCAGAGAAGAACTTGATTCCTTTTATGCATCTCTTTCCCGGTATAACACAGCTTGTTGGAAATTAGGTTCTGAGGCTAAAAGGATATTGGAGAAAAGTGCGAAGATTATTTTTGATAAAAAGCCTGATAAAACTCCGCAGTTAACTTTTTCTTATGTTGATAGCGAGGGTAGAGAAAATTCTACTTTATTGCTTATTGATTCTGATCTAAAACATTTAACGACGCTTAAGCAGATGGAACAACAATGTCTCAGAAATTATGGACAGGACATCGTGGAAAAACAATTCAAAGTTAGTTTTCAAATAATCAACGGCACTCGTCCTTTTGAAGTTGATGATTCAGACCCCAGAGTTTCAAGCTATTGGGAACTCTGTTTAAAATTATTCAAGGAAGATGAAAATTTCTTAATTGCTACAAAGGAAAAAAACTATCTGGTTAAGCAAGCCCCTGAAATCAAGAAGGCTCTTGAAAAGCGAATTAGTGAACCTTGGAAAATTTAGAAGATTTGTGCTAACCACCAAGAGTAGTAAATTCCTATTAAAAGTGCGTAAATGAAGGTGAAGACTATTCCAAAAATTAGTAGGTTGTTAGCTAGTTCTTTGTCATCATCTTTTACGCCAACATAACCAATTAATCCACCTAAGATACCAAACAGGATTGGAACAAGAACCCATGCATTAGAGGGTTTACTTTTTTGGCTGTTCACAGTTAATGCGAGTTTTGTTTTCTCTTCATTTGTGTGAGTCTCATAATGTCTTAACATTTCTTCTTTAGAGTTAAACCTTCTCTCACAAACAGGACACCGATGTAATTTTCGCATACCCTTTCACTAGCGTATGTTTATTGTTTGGTTCTCTTTTTAAAACTTGCTATTTGGTGTCCTAATTTGGTTAGTATTTTGAGGTCTCACAAGCCATAATGCTCTTTTCTCTATGATACACAAATTAGGTAGCTAAAATGTTGGAAGCAGAAAGCAAACTAGTAAATAGACCTACAGTTACAGGCAAAAAATCATACTCCAAATTCTTTGTTTACTTACCATCTGAAATAGTGAAAGATTCTGCTTTTCCATTCAAAGAAGATGACAAACTCAAAATAAAGATAGATACAAAAAACCGTAGGCTAATAATTGAAAAGCCTTGAGCATAACTAAAAGATTAAAAGTTATTGCTCAATAAATCAAACAAACCTTCAATCAATGATTTCAATCTTTCAGACTCACTTCTCACGTGCTTAATTAAATCATCTTCATCAAGCATAGGCTTCAATTTCTCAATAAATTGATTAAATTCTTCCTTTGGTATCTTCTGGGTTTTAATTTTATTATCTACTTGATACATGAGAATAAACTGGGCATCTAAAATTTCATCATGAGGGAAATCTTTCTTCCAAAAATCAAGTGGTTGTTGCTTATTCAATAATGCATCATCTATACATGGAGATTGTTGCATTGTCTCTGTTTTTATCCATATACTTAAAGCAGAGCCCATCCCAAAAGAATGAGAAAAGGCTCTTTTATGAAAATATTTTGTGGCAAAAGCTGTAATCAGCTTTGCAAGTCTGTATTTAACTGGTTTTATGGCTTTATTGTACTTCTCGACTCTTTGATAAAAACTGCCTAATTCAAGGGCCAAATCTTCATCTTGTTCTAAAAGAAACGCTCTCTCATTTAGCACTTTATAATAATTAATCACATGCAATTCTTTAATTTCTGCTTCATTATAGAAAATATATAATTCATTGAAAATAGGGCCATAAACCGTATTCTGTAAATCAAATTTTTGAATATAATTTAGCTTAATCATTGAAACAACTTGCTCATGACCCAGCTCTTGAGTTTGGGAGTTGAGACGTGTATAATAAATATGGTTAGCCATATGTGGCGGATTATTGCTCTTAGGGACATCAATCAAAAAGATGTTCTCGTTTACATTACGGGGGTTTTCAACAGGAAAAATCTTGATGTTTTCATGCCAAGGTTGCAACCTTGTGTAAAGGCTATTCTCTAAAGAATCTTTGTTTGTATAAGTTGTCCAAGTAAATTTATCAGGCAAGTGGTGTCCATTCTCTACTTTTTCAGAGATGCCCACTATTATAATACCGCCCGAGGAATTCAATAAGCCAGAGATGGCTTTAGCTACCCCCTCATAACTAATCTTGTTATTATAAACTCCTTTGTATTCAAGCTGATTGAACTCTTCCATTCTATTGTCAATTAGTCTCTGAATATCTTCAAAGCGTATGTCCTCAAGTTTCTCTTTGTTGAAAATATGCTTAAGATATGCCATCTACGTCAACCTTATTTCTTATATTTAGTTCTTGATTAATTAGCTTAGCTTAACCTTTTAAATGCTAACTTAGCAATAAGATAGAGATTAACTTGACTGAAAAAAGAAAACAAACAGAAAAGAAATGGTGGTTAATTAATCATAATTTAACTGTGTATCGAATTTTTCAGGAAAAAGATGGAAGAAATATAATAATAAATTTAATCGACAAAAACAATGAACCACTAGACCCTAATTTTAAAAATATATCAAATGGCAATCTCATCGTTTATTATTCAAACTTTGAAAAGGTAATAGTGGGGATATTCAAAGTAATTTCGGATAAAGGTTTGTCCATAAAGGGAAACAGGCTGTATGAAAACATAGATTGGGACTTTGCCTATTTCAAAATAGAACCACTAAAACAAACAAAATATTTTATCGATATAACCAGTCTACAGCCAAAAGTAGATACGTTTGACCGTTTTCCAGACGGATTATTGTATGAAGAATTCAAAGATTCTTATTCTATTTGCAGATTACTTGAAGATAAGGACTTTGACAAATTTGCTCAAATTTGTGCTAACAAAAATTACGCCAAGCGTTATACTGAAGAAACAACTATCAACCTTTTTACCTCACTTCTGGACTTCTATGGAAACAAAGCAGCCTCTTTTGCTAATCTATTTTTAGTGTCAATCTTTGGTATTGTGACTTTATCAGCAATAATAAGAACCACAAGCGGGATTCCAACAGCTATATCCATTATTCCATTTTTAATTTTTAGTATACTAGGATTATATACATTGAACAAATATACCAGCTACGGAAATAGAGCAACTGCCATTAAAGGGGAGTACATTGATGAACAGCATTATGATAGCCTAAACAACCTCATATTTTATGATTCCAAAGAAAAGAAGTATAAGGGATATTCAGACTTTTTTAATAATCAAAAAGGCACAGCTATAACTGATAAGAAAAAGCATTCTTACAGAAAAGTCCTATATGCAAATTCTTCACTGAAAAAGCTTTATGAGAGATTTTTCGAGAGAAACGGCTATTTTATAATATGGTATGTTGCTATTTTAGTAACTTTAGCATTTGTTGTTTATTGGGACAAAGGATTAAGTTCCTTACTTCAGGATATTACAAACTTTTTATCTCAAATTAGGTTGTCTTAACAATTGGTCTTACGTCTTAGTACCTTTCAAGATACTTTTTCGTCTTTGACCCTCCAAGCAAGCTGGACATGCAAACATGAATATAAAAGTCAAGGATGAAGGACAGGAGTAAATTAACTAAAAAGATTGGTTAATTCGGCCTTACTCAATACTTCACTCATATGCTTTTCCAAGATTTTATAGAGTTCAATAGTTGTTATGAGTTTGAAGCCATGTTTTTTTATCAGGTCCATTGCCTCCTTTGTGGCAGGACTACCTCTTTTAGAAGGCTCTTCATTCCTAAAGTGGTTAACAAAGAAAAATCCTCTTACATTCCTTTGTTCAATGTCTCTCTGCTCAATGTAATAATCTAATAGTTGTCTTAAATCTTGCAAGTTTGCACTACCGCTAAGTCCTTTAACCTCACAAACAGCCACTACATCATCAGGAAGGCTGACTTCTAGGTCCACATGACTGCCTTTCTCAAGTTTTTTTACACTAAAGCCTATCTCTTTTAAAGTATCAACTACTAGTTTCTCTAATGGCTCACCGTTTTCCCAATACAACTGCTTAAATTTACTATATTTTCCTAATTTCTCAGAAATTTTGTTATATTTGTCCAGTAGTAGTAATTCACTTTGAGATGCAATCGAGCTAGCCCAAGTAGGTATTGCCAATGGTGCTTCATTGATCTTTCTTTCAGACTCAGGAATCAATTCCATTCCTCTTTTTAGTAGCAAATCAAGCAAAGTCAAATTGTTAATATCATTTAAGATTGAATCTGGGCAGGGAGTGGGCAGAAAGACACAAGCACCTGATTTATATTGAATTGAAAAACTAATTACATCATTAGCTCTATTTGTAGCTATAATCTTGCCTTCTTTAATATCGAAGAAATGATTCCAAAAGAAAGGGACAGAATCAAATAGAAACTTAGCCCGTCTATCAATACATATTAGAGTTTGTCCCTTAGTATTTTCTACCGTAAATTGATCAGCAAAAGGGCACCAATCATAATTTGAAATATTAAAGCAATGTTCTATCCTTTCTGTTATTACTATACAGACACCTTTGTTTTCAAAAAACTTTTGGAATTCCAATTTTTTGTTAGTTAAATAGGTGAAATAATTTTGTCTAGAGCATGGTCTCAAATCTAAAATAATAAATTCATAATCAAATAGCGTGGGAAGATGAGTCCCAACACTGCAATAGGTATATCCACAGTTTTCTTTACCAATACCAATGCAAAGGGTCCTCAAGTGGCAATCCTCAGATATTACTTAGCCATTGTTTACTTAACATTTTGCATAAGAAAAATAGAAAGTTAGTTAGAAATAAGCAAAGATTTCTCTATAGCAGGCAGTAACTCAATTATCTTGTCACTTAATAGTTGGGGGTTCTCTTTGAAGTAATGCATTAGAAAGATGCTTTTGCCTATTCTTCCCTCCATTAAATCTATTTGCTCAGACAATAAACCTAGTTTTCTCATTTCTGTGGCATAGTAGCTTCTTAGCTTCTTTATTTTCATTGGAAGGTTAGCTCTGTTTAATCTTTTATCAATAGCAATATAGCTAATATTACTAGAGTGTGAAATATCATCTAGCAGTTGCTTAGGTACACATGACACATAGCAGTTCTTACTGTTTCTGAGAAATAGTTTAGGGAATCTGAAGTGTTCTAGAAACTTTGTATTCTCATTATAGTATTCAGTTGTGTATTTGCTGCCCATCTCAGCTATTAGGTTGAAGCTGTTGATTCCTTCCATTGCTCTAAGTCCACTAAGATGCATAAACCTCAGATACAATTTTTCATTATCATTAAGCACAGCCATTGCAGAGTTATACCATTCAGCTAAGCCATTGTGGGCATTACTGCTAAAGATTCTAGTAAAGGTGGCTATTGGGTCAGGTTTGTAGCGTTTAATCCCATGTAATTCCATATCCTTCTTAAAAGAATCATAAGTTCCTATGTATCTGCTTAGTGCGGTTAGGGCGTTTATGATGTTGTTTCTAACTGTAGGTTTAGCTAGTTGTATTTTATTTACATCTTTAAGGTAGCTGTGATACTTTGCAGAGTATTCTAGAATTGTGTAACTGTAAGACTTAGCATATTTTGCTTCAACATATTTTTTAAAATCTGACCAAATAAGGGACTTGGGCTCTATAGACCCCGGTTCAAATCCGGGAAGCCCCACCATTGATTTTGACGGCGATAATTAGGAAATAGCGCTCCATTCAGAAGTTTGAAGAACTTGTCCAGAAATTGCATCTATTATCACTGTTTTGCCATGTGCTGAATAGGATTGGAATAAACCGTCTGTTTCTTGAAGAGTGTTTTGAACTGACCAAACGTAAGCACTTCCACCCCAGCCAAAACTCGCATGCCAATCAGATATGCCCTGCTCTAATCCAGCGTTTCTTGCAATTTCCCTTGCCTGCTTCTCATCTATTGTAAAATTTACTGCGGCGGGATTATGTACTATGTCGGGGATTCCACCCATTATCTTTTCATCAGACACAATAGTGCCGTTTGAGTCAACATGAAACTGTATTGTTTCATCCACAAACGGTTTTTCAGGCATTCTAAAATTGTATACGATAAGGTAGTAAGGATAAAGCAAGTACTCATGTGCTACACTATCATGGTGATCAAGGGTATATTGGCTAGGTGGAATGTAGCTACTTTTTTCAGGATTAAAATGTATGTACTTGTCGAAAAAATCTTGCCCAACCCTTGTTATAATAAACTGATTAGGCGATTCAAGTATTGAATTTGGAATGTCATGAGAAAAAGGAGGCGAGTTTTCTTTCACCCCAGATTGCGATGAAATGTATATTGAAATTGCCAAAATAGATATTAGAAAAATTACTATGATACACAGGCACTTTCTTGGAATTCTCCATTTAAAGGAACTTTGAAGCATATTTCTCAATCAATACAAATATGTAATCATGAGAGTATAAACTCGTTGTCGTTCTGTGGTTTAGTATGCTTCGTAGATGCCTGCGCCGATGAGCCAGTCTTGATTTACCATCAGGACATAGCTGACTTTGGGTTTAATCATGAAGTCATCATCGGGGTCAACGTACAAATAACGTACAAATCCTCCGCCAGACTGCGCCGTCTGAATTATTTCTTGAATAAAGGTGGTTCCGTTTGCGTCTGTTGCGTTCCACCGGTTTGTTCCGATGATTTCGGGTTGGAAGGGAAGTGCCAAGGTGTCACCGGTCATGTCGTAGGCAAATATGTAAAGTTCGCCTTGTACAAACATACCTGTTTGGTTGTTAAATTCGTTTAAGGCGGTTTCTTGGCTGGTTTGTTGGGCGTATTCGTAGGCTGCTTGGACAAACTCGACAAGTTCTTCTGGAGTTGTGGAGGTTCCCATTGTTGGAACATATTTGCCCAATATTTTTTCGTAAGCAGTCATTCCGGTGTTGTCTTTTTCTTGTTTAAGCTCGTCAATTGCCTGCTGGAAAGCGTTTACTGTTGAATCTGAAATGTCTTTGCTAAATGCGTAATAGTAATCATAATAGCTCAGTTGAAACGCGTTTTTGAATGCATAATAATTGCCTGTTATCTGCTCCGTGAGGGTACGTCCTACCACTTGTGCATAGCACCAAAAATCGATGTTGCCGCTGTTAAGGTCGTCTATGATTGCTGATGCGTTTGTGAAGTATACCAGTTGGCTCTCATTCACGCCTGCGTTTGTGAGTTGTGTGATTGCAGCGGAGTCTTGGATTACGCCGATTGTGTAACTGTTTAAATCAGAGGATTCTTCAATTGTTACGTCGTTATCCCAGCGGGTAAAGAGTGCGTACGTATCAGTGAATAAGGGTCCTGCCCATTTGAAAGAATCCTCTCGTGAAGGCAACCGTGCTGTTGAAAAAAGAACAGTTTTTTCGCCTGTTAGGGCTGCTTGGTATGCTTCGGTCCATGGAACTATCTGGACTTGGTCAGGGGTTATTTTGTGACCCATTTTGTCGGTGATTGCAGTTAAGAGGTCAACGGCGATGCCTGTTGCTGTTTCATTTTCTTGGTAGTTGCAGGGTGGGAACTGTTCAGTATAATAAGTGAAGGTGCTCAAGGGGCTGGTTTGTTGCCCAAATTGTAAAACGTAAACAGAGCCAATGGATATGGATACTGCAAGCGCTAGGGCTAAAAGGTAATAAGCGTAACGTCTGGACATAACAGTACAGGCTGAATGTTTATATTTAAAACTTTACCGCACCATTGAATTTTAGGCAGATTTGTTGAGGCTATTTAATGGTTAAAACTTGAGTTCCAATATGAAAAAGCATTATAATTGCCGTTCACATAATAATTTGTAGATTTTTTAGTGGAATTTAAACATGAGCAAAAATTCTGAAATTACTTCTGCTCAAAAATACATGGCAGAACTTATCGGGACTTTGGTACTTGTTTTGATGGGTTGCGGCAGCGCTACTATTGCTGGTCAAGCAGTTGGAAATTTGGGGATTGCTTTCGCATTTGGTCTTGCAGTTTTAATTATGGTTTACACGATTGGCAATATTTCAGGTTGCCATATTAACCCGGCAATTTCAATTTCTATGTTTATCGCGGGTAAACTAAGCCTAAAAGATACAGGTCTTTACATTATTTTCCAATGCATAGGAGCCATCATCGGAGCAGGCATTCTTTACATGATTGCCATAGGAAATCCATCATTTAATTTGTCTATAAATGGTTTAGGTGCAAACATGTACTCCACTTATTCTTTAATATCTGTATTCATTACCGAAGTCGTCTTTACTTTCATATTCATTCTGGTAGTTCACGGTGCAACCCATGAGAGAACCCCCAAAGGATTTGCTGGATTAGCCATTGGTTTAGCTTTAACCCTTGTTCACATTGTAACAATACCTATTGATGGCACATCAGTTAATCCTGCAAGAAGCCTTGGTCCAGCAGTTTTTGTCGGAGGCACCGCACTAAATCAGCTCTGGGTCTTTTTTGTTGCACCAATAATTGGCGGAATTTTGGCTGCTTTAGTTTGGAAACTATTCAAATAACATCAAAACATAACTTCTAAGCGTTTTAAATTATTGAGTGTACCTTTTGGAAATGTGAAATGCTAAAAGCGTATAAGGAACTGTGAGGTTACCGCGAGTTTTTTGAGGCAAAGCTTGATGTGAAGGAAAACCAAATATAGCTTAATTGACATATTTTTAAATAAGCGTAAGGGTTTTTGCTGAGTAAAACATTGTTTAGGTGTTTTGCTGATTCTTAACTTTTAAAACCACAAGCAAAGCAGAGATTATTGTTAATGGAGAAAAACAATTGACTGTTCTGGAAGCATTAAACAAGATTCAAAGTGAAAGTTTATGCACCACGGTTTACAAGCCACAATTAGCTCCCGTATGGAATAGTTTTGTGGCAGATTCAAAAAATGGAACCTTTCTTTTTCACAGAAACTATATGGACTATCACAATGACCGATTTGTGGACCATTCCCTGCTGTTTTACCGCAATAAACAGCTTGTTGCTTTAATGCCTGCCAACATATCCGATGATGTACTGTACAGTCACGCTGGCTTGACCTATGGCGGCATTTTATCGGGCTATGATATGACTGCACCGCTGATGCTTAACGTTTTTGAGGAGCTTAAAAGGCACTGTATAGACCATGGAATTAAAAAAGTAATCTACAAGGTTATTCCTTCAATCTATCATTGCGCCCCATCCGAAGAAGACCTCTATGCATTATTCCGCAACGACGCTAAACTAATTGGCAGAAACTTATCATCCAGCATCTTTTTACCCACCAAAAAAAGGTTCCACAAAAAAAGACGAGAAGCCATCACCAAAGCCAAAAACCACAGTCTCACCGTTAAGCAAAGTTTTGATTTTGAAGGTTTCATGGGGATGGTTGAGCAGGTTGTAAATGGGCGGCATGGGGCTAAACCTGTTCACACGGGGACGGAGATGGTTCTTCTTGCTCAAAGGTTTCCTGAGAACATTAAATTGTTTGGTGCGTTTAGGGATGACAAAATGTTGGCTGGGTGCCTAATTTATGAGTGCAGACATGTAGCGCATGGGCAATATGCTGCAAACTTGGATGAGGGAAGAATGCTGGGTGCACAGGATGTAATCATAGATTATCTTGTTAATTCATATTATGAGAAGTTTAGATTTTTTGATTTTGGAATTTCAACGCTTAATCTTGGACAAATACTAAATGAGGGCTTAGTTAAGCATAAGGCAAGTTTTGGGGCAAGCAGCGTTGTGCATGACTTTTATGAGCTTACCGTAAAATAGGCAAAGTAGTTGTCTCTAAAGAAACGTTTAATAGCTCACAAAGCTCTAAGATTGTTGTAGTTTTAGGAGTGTTTTTTTTGCCAGGTTTTTCTATTCCAGCTGATTTTCAACCTTCAACCATGGAGCAAATTGGTAAAAGAAACGAAAAATGGAATATGCCCATAAAAGACGTTTACGGCTGCCTGAATCCATCAGTTTTTGGTTCAGGAAGAACAGGCTCAGCAATACATCAAACCTCATTTAAAGACCTAAAAAAATATGTTGACTCATGCAACAAAAACGAAGTCCAATTCAATTATGCATTAAATTTTAACTGTGCGTCCAACATGGAGTTCACCGATAAAGGCAAAAAAGAAATCACCAAATTTTTGCATAAACTCCATGATATAGGAGTTAGGCGATTCACGGCGGTTTTACCTTCGAGTATGTTGTTGCTTAAGGATGTGTTGCCTGATGCTAAGGTTACTGTTTCGGTGATTTCTAATGTGGATTCATTGACTAGGCTCAAAGTTTTTCTTTCCTTTGGTAATGTTGACCGTATTATGATTCCTGAAAGCATGAACCGCAAAGTGGGACGACTGGAAAAAATGGCAAAGCAGGGCAAGGATTTGGGTGCTGAGTTTGGAACAATTGTTAATGGACTCTGTTTAATTGATTGTCCTTACCGAGAGTTTCATTATTCTTTTAACTCGCATGCTGTGGGTAAAAAAATCAGTTACACACCTGGCGATTTCTACGTTGCACGATGTACGTTGTTTAAGCTGCAAAATCCAGTTGAGATTTTAAAGATGGGATGGATAAGACCAGAAGACCTCAAACATTACATCAACATGGGCATAAACGTGTTCAAGCTTGCGGGACGAGAAATGCTCAAGCCAGATTTTCTGCAAACAGTTGACATTTACAATCAAGGAAGCTACGATGGAAACCTATGGGAACTGTTCAGATGCTTCTCATCGGTACCGTCTTCTGAACCCAGAAACTATCCTAAACTGTTTAACATACAAAACAAAGATATGGAAGCGTTTACTCAGCGGTTTTTTGAGTCAAAATATTTCTGCTCCACCAAAGACTGCGAAACCTGCAACTACTGCACCGCCAACGCACACCTGATTAGTGTGAATGATTTTGACATGTGGAATCAGTCCCTGCAAAAAGAACTGGCAACATTCACAAACAAAAACTAAACTTGGTAGGTTCACGGTGTGGGTTGTAGGTTTGAGAGTTTTTGTGCTATGTCAATTCCCCGTTGTGTGACTATGTAGTCGCCTTTGTTGTTTTCCTGCGCTATTAAACCCGTGTCCACGAGTTTTTTGATGTGAAAAATCAGATGCCCACCCTTCAAGCCTGTTAGCTGAGTTAGTTGTGAGAAGCTTTTTTTGCCTTCGCTGATGTTAACCAGAATTTTGAGTCGCACCGTGTTAGCTAAGGGTTCCAGCACAGATTCCACAAGCTCATCAATGTTGAGGCTTTGTTGGTCGGGGGCTTCGGATTTTTCCACGAGCACGACGGTTTGAAGGGAGCGTTTTTGTCGTTTGAGTTTTTTTTGGAGTTTTTGGTGGCATTCTTCGCATGGGGCGCCTTTGGCTTTTTGGATGGTGTTACCGATTTGGCTGATTTTTGTGTCGAGGTCTGTTAGGGCTTCTTGGATTTTGGTTTCTTTAATGATTTTTAAGTTTTCTTCTGTGAGGGTTTTGAAGTGTTGGGTGCATTTTTGGCAGTTTTTGCAGTTGGGGTCAGTGAGTGTGGGGACGTCTTCGTTTAGTTCGTCTTGGAGTTGGTTTGTGTAGAGTAGGAGGCGGTTTTGGGTAAGGGCTTGTTGTGTGGCTTTTAGGCGTTCATTTAGGATGCTGCCGTGGAGTTGGTTTAGTTCGTTGCGTAGGTTTTTGATTTCTGTTTTGAGTTCGTGTATTGCGTTTACTGTGGGTTGGTTTGGGTTGGGCATACTCCTGCACTTTAGTATATTTTTGTTACCTAAAACTATATAAAAATATCCACGGATTTTGAGACAAAGGAGGAAAAATACACGACAAAAATCCTAATCGCATACTACACCAAAACAGGCAACACCCAAAAAACCGCAGAACAAATTGCCCAAGGCGCAAAAACACCCAACACCACCACAGAAGTAAAACCAGTAACCGACATCACCCCACAAGAAGCAGCCCAAGCAGACGCCATAGCATTTGGCTCCCCCGCATACTTCAGCTTAATGAGTGGACCAGTACTCACCTTGCTAACCGAAATGTACTTCATCAAAGACAAGTTCGCAGGCAAACCCATGACAGCATTTGCAACGGGTGGCGGAAGCCAAACCAAAACCGTCGAAAACATCGAAACCATACTCAAAGTCTTCAACCCAAAACTCACCCCAGGCGTAGCAGTTAGCAGCGACCTCACAGAAACCGAGCAGGAGCAAGCCAGAAAACTCGGTGCAGCCCTCGCCAAAGCTACAGAGAATTAAGGCAGGCTGAATGGGCTTGAAGGAAACAAAAGCCCCGTTAATATTAGGTTCTCGAAAAACCCGGGTATTCAGGCTCCAGCAAACAAGCACAAGAAGGCTGAACAAAAACGTTCAACCCCCCATTTTTTATTAAACAGACGTCCTTAGTGTTGATTTGCGGTAAGTCTAATAGGTGAGTGAGGCTTCTAGTTTTTGGTGATTGTTTTGCCTCATGTTGTTTTAAATGGTGAAATCAGTATAGAGGAGGTTTTCAAAGCGCTTAGCCCCCTGTTTTTCAGAAACGAAAACATCATCCTCAAAACAAAAGAACTCTATCTTGAACGCAACAAAATCGATATCCTCATCGACTCCTTAGCCCTTGAAGAGGGCAAAAAAACGGCGTTTTTGGCGTTGATTTCAGGCAGAGATGACGGTTTAGTAGTTAGGCTCTACCCGAATGCTATTGTGGAAAAAACCGCGGGTGTCAAACGGGTTTTGGCTGAGTTAGCTAAGCAACTACTAAAGGTGTTCCCTCAACTTAAAGTGGGGGAAACAAACCTAACCGAATACTTGGAAAGCTAGAAGGGCGCAAATATTCCTATAAAGACAAGCCATGAAAGCATTGTTTTAGCCACAAAACTCAGCACGATATAGGCGCGTTCGCCGTAGAGGTAGTCCCGCCATTTCCCGATGCCTGCGTATTGTAGAATCATGTTTAGGGCAAACACGTTGAACACTGCAAAGTAAATAAAGAAAATCAGGTACACGAACGCGGGCGGGTTGGTGCCTGTGGAAGTTACGGCTGCTATAAAGTAAGCAAAAAGCACAACCCATGGGACACCACCAGATACACAGCCTGTAATGAATGCGGACCAAGAGGTTTTTTCAGTTTTCTGATTGACCACTTCCATGAAGTAGCCAAACATTATCATCATTGCGTTTAAAACAAAAATCATAACCAGCGACCACAAATCCCAAACCCCAACAAAAGTTGCAATAAGCACTATCATTATGGAGCTTGAGAAGGCGTATTCGTACCAGCGGTAGGGGTTTATGCCTTTTTTGAGGTTTTCATTGTAGGCTTTATTTTTTGGAAAAGCAATCAAGAAATGCGCCAGCGATGAAAGAAGGGGAAATGATGCAACGATTACGCCGATATAGCCGAGGGTGAATGCGATTTGGGGGTTTGGGGCTATGTCAAAGGTTGGTGGTGTTCCCGGGGTTATGGTGAATTTTAGGTAGAAAGTGTAGATGGAACGTTCCCAAGTGAGCAGAGTGCCCAGTGACAGCATTAGTACGCCTTGGATAAGATGTAGAATGCCAGCACCAAGGTTGAAGCGTTTGAGGTAACTATAAGAGATGGGCGATTTTGCGATTATTTCCTGTCTTTCTTTATAGTTCAATCCTGTCACATCACAGTGAAGTCACTTAATGTTTTCTAACACATAGTTTTAAGCACTAAATGGGTGCACAAAAAATATTTCTATCAATTTTTATTAAAAAATATGTGATTGAACCACAACAACCACAATTTTTTAAATTAAAAAAGAAAAATGGCGATTATAGTCTTATGTCTAATGAGCAAGGAGGTCAAATCGGTCAAGGTTCATCACTTTGTTCCATGCCGCTACAAAATCGTGCAAGAACTTTTCTTGGGAGTCCCCGCATGCATAGACTTCCGCCAAGGCTCGGAGTTGAGAATTCGAACCAAAGATAAGGTCAACACGTGTACCAGTCCACTTGAGGTTGCCTGTTGCGCGGTCACGACCCTCAAATACCTCTTCGTCTTCTGAAGTTGCCTTCCATACAGTATCCATATCGAGCAAATTCACAAAGAAGTCATTAGTAAGCGTCTCTGGCTGTTTAGTGAAGACACCCTGCTGGGACTTCCCATAGTTAGCATTCAAAACGCGCAGACCACCAATGAGAACTGTCATTTCAGGCGCAGTTAACGTCAGCAATTGTGCTCGGTCAACTAGTAGTTCCTCAGCTGAGACGGCGTATTTGGCTTTTTGGTAGTTACGAAAACCGTCTGCAACAGGTTCGAGAACGGCAAATGACTCCACATCAGTTTGCTCCTGCAATGCATCTGTGCGTCCAGCTTTGAAGGGAACAGTAACGTCGTAGCCTGCTTTCTTTGCTGCTTACTCAACGCCTACGCATCCACCCAGCACAATCAAGTCGGCAAGCGAAACCCTCTTCACGCCTGACTGGGCACTGTTGAAGTCCCTTTGGATTCCTTCAAGAACCTGCAACACCCTTTTTAGTTGGGTTGGCTGGTTGACTTCCCAATCCTTCTGTGGTGCAAGACGTATACGCGCCCCGTTCGCGCCTCCGCGTTTATCAGAGCCGCGGAACGTGGATGCAGATGCCCAAGCGGTTGAAACCAGTTCCGAGATTGACAAACCAGAGTCAAGGATTTTGTCTTTAAGACCAACGATGTCCTGCTCATCAATTAAGTCATAATCGACTACTGGAACAGGGTCTTGCCAGATTAAATCTTCCGCTGGGACTTCGGGACCGAGATATCGTGATTTGGGACCCATATCACGGTGGGTAAGCTTGAACCATGCTCGGGCAAAGGCATCTGCTAGCTGGTCTGGATGTTCATAGAAGCGCCTTGAAATCTTTTCGTAGATGGGGTCAACCCGCAGGGCAATGTCAGTGGTAAGCATTGATGGCGCGCGGCGTTTTGTTGGGTCATGGGGGTCTGGGACGGTCCCGGCGGCTGCGTCACCTTTGGGTTTCCACTGGTAGGCACCGGCTGGGCTCTTGGTCAGTTCCCATTCATAGCTAAACAGGTTTCGGAAGAAGTTATTGCTCCACTTAGTAGGCGTCTGGCTCCAGATGACTTCTGGACCACCGGTGATTGTATCGTCGCCTTTGCCTGTACCAAATTTGCTCTTCCAGCCAAAACCCTGGTCCTCAAGAGGGGCGGCTTCAGGTTCGGGACCCAACAGTTTGGGGTCACCTGCACCGTGAGTTTTGCCAAAAGCGTGCCCACCCGCTATGAGGGCCACGGTTTCTTCGTCGTTCATGGACATGCGGGCGAATACTTCGCGGATATCTTTGGCGGCAGCAAGCGGGTCGGGGTTGCCGTTTGGACCTTCAGGGTTAACATAGATTAGCCCCATCTGTACTGCAGCAAGCGGGTTTTCAAGGTCCCTTTCTCCTGAATAGCGGGTATCGCCTAGCCAGGTGGTCTCAGAACCCCAATACACGTCTTGTGGGGGTTCCCAGATGTCTTCGCGTCCGCCACCGAAACCGAAGGTTTTAAAGCCCATTGATTCGAGTGCACAGTTGCCAGCAAGTATCATCAGGTCAGCCCAAGAGATTTTTTTGCCATATTTCTGCTTTATTGGCCAAAGCAAACGGCGTGCCTTGTCGAGGTTAACGTTGTCTGGCCAACTGCTGAGGGGAGGGAAACGCTGTGCACCTCCGGAGACACCACCGCGTCCGTCGCCTTTGCGGTATGTGCCTGCGCTATGCCAGGCCATTCGGATTATGAGTCCTCCATAGTGACCGAAATCAGCTGGCCACCAATCCTTTGAGTCAGTCATCATTGCATTAAGGTCCTTTTTCAAGGCTTCATAGTCTAGTTTCTTGAATTCTTCAGCATAGTTAAAGTCCTTGCCCATTGGATTGGACAGGGATGAATGCTGATGTAACATGGTTAGATTCAGCTGGTTTGGCCACCAGTCTTGATTTGACGTACCTCTAGGAGTATCTCCTTTTTTTTGGTTCATCTTATAAAATCTCCGTCTAATTCAAATAATCTTAAAAAAGTATTTAAGAATTATTATTACCTAGTAAGGCACATGCAAAACTCACTGAAAAATGACTCTGCAATCATTGGGGCACTGCGCAGCAAAGGCTACAAAGCCACACCCCAAAGAATCACCATCTGCAAAATCACACTGGGCAGCCGCGAACACCCCAACATCCAAAAAATCTACACAGAAACAAAAAAAGTCCACTCAACCGTTAGCCTAGCCACGGTTTATAGCACACTCAACATCCTAAAAGAAAGCGGGTTAATTCAGGAACTCAATTTTCCACAGGGACAAACCCGCTACGACCCATACTTGGAACCTCACATTAATTTGGTGTGTTTAAACTGTGGCAAAATCCAAGACATAAACGAGCCCGCAGTAAAAGAAATAATCAAAACTGTTTCAACAAAAACACAGTTTACTCCTACGACTCAACGTATTGATGTTTATGGTATTTGTCAACAGTGCTCTAAAAGTCAGAAGTAAATAGGATATTCCTTTTTTTGGAGTTGCTGGTTTTTGATTGGGGTTTAGTGTCGTTTTGTAAAATTTGTTTTTAGCTAACTATAAAAGCTACCGCTTCCATAATAAATTTGAGTTGACTACTTTTCAGGTTTGAGTTCTAATGGAGAAAACGCAGTCTGCTCTGCAGATTTGTTCACGTTGCGTTCTGCCGAGTTCTTTTCCAAGGATAAACTTTGACGACAAGGGGGTTTGCTCGGTTTGCAGGGAATATGATAAGTCATGGGGTGATTGGAACACAGAAAAAAACCAAAAAAGCAAAATTCTTGAAAAAATCTGCAAAGACGCAAAAAACAAGCATAAAGAGTTTGATGCTCTGGTTCCTCTTTCAGGAGGAAAAGACAGCACTTACGTGTTATATGTTGCCCAAAAAAAACTTGGGTTAAACTGCCTTGCCTACACCTTAGACAACGGGTACCTATCACAACCCGCCAAAAACAACATTGAAAAAACCTGTAGAACCCTAGGCATTGAGCACCTATACTACGGTCTAGACCCAGACCTCACAAACAGGCTGTTTAACTTGTTCATTAAAAAAACGGGGTGGTTCTGCTCAGTTTGCATGCGCGCCATTCAAATGTCCACTTTCCGAATAGCAGACATGTACAAAATTCCCCTCATCATCAAAGGCAGTTCCATGCGTACAGAAATGCCGTTATCCCGAGAAATGTTTCAGGGAGGCGATCCCGCACATTTTCAAGCTGTTCTAGAAGGCGAACCAATTGCACGTGAATGTGGGCGCTTGTGTGATAGGGGTGCAAGTTTTCAGAGGTTGCTGGGTTACATGATGTTTTTGCTCTCAGGACAGAAGAGACTGCGGTCTTATGCTTACTTTAACCTAGCAGGGTATGTAGATTGGGATTACAAAATAATTCAGGACACCATACAAAAAGAAGTCGAATGGACAGCCCCTGATGAAGCAGAACACATGGACTGCGCAATCCATCCCATACAAAAATACATTCATAACAGGCGATTTCCAACCCTAAAGATGAACAGGTTAACCTATGCAAGGCAAATCATGGCGGGAACAATGACTCGTCAAGAAGCAATGCAGAGGCTGGAAAAAGAAGAAAACACGCCCTGCCCTGAGAGCGTCATGAACATGTTTCTGGGCAATATTGACATGACACGCCAAGAGTTTGATGACTACATAGATATGGGTCCAAGGCATCTGCAGTATCATCCAGCCCCTAATCTTTCGTTGAGATTGGCAAAAAAGGTCTTTCCAATTCAAGATGCTGGTACGTACTAAACGCTTACAACTAAGGCAAGCCTTTTCAAACGCTATCTGCTCATGGTTTTGTTGCTGCAAAGAAAGCTATAGAAGCAGGAATAAACAGAATTGTGTAGCAAGGCAGGAAGCGTAGATTGACCAGTATAGTTGCTTCAATAAAGCGTTTAGTAGCGTTTCTAATAGTGATTACAGTATCTGCTGTTGGCGCAATTTACATTTTCGACCTGTTTGTGGCTCAACCCATAAACCTTCCAACGTTGCTTCAGCAGTCATTTGACATAATCATAATCTTGGCGTTTTGGTTAACCGCAATCTTCCTGCTACTTAAACTAAAAAATCTCCTAACCCCGCATGTGGGCACTCAGGTGGCAACAGCGCTTCAATTCGTAAGTCTCATAATATCCGTTATCATCATGAGCTTTGGCATTCTCGAAACGCTGGGGGTTTCCCCTCAGGCACTTTTGACTGGCGCGGGAATCATCAGCATCACCGTGGGCTTAATCATCTCCACTTTTGTGGGCGGCATCCTGTCTGGTGCATTAGTTTTCACAACCTACAAATTCAAAGTAGGCGACGAAGTGCTCGTTAATAATGTCCCCGGAAAAATCAGTGACATGACTACGCTTGTAACCCGAATCCGCACAGACACAGGCATCATTAGCATCCCAAACAACGCCATCGCCTCAGGTGGTGTAATCATCACAGCAGTACAAAAACCACCCACAACACAAGAAACCAGACTACACTACACAGTAGATGACCGCGTAATTACCTCTTACAAATATGAGGAGGGCATAGTCAAAGAAATCACTGCATACCACACACGGGTTCTTTTGGATTCAGGAAAAGAAATCATTTTCCTAAACAACAGCGTACTCTCAGGCGCCGTTCCAATAGCAAAAATAGCCTCTGCCTCAGAAGAGAGAAAATAGCCCTTTTCTTAATCAGTACCCCTTAGCAGTACCAGTCCACCAAAAAATATTGACAAAGTCTTTAAATGCACTTTTAACCAACTAAGCGGTAAAAAGAGAGAGGGGTTATCATGCGGAAGACAGTTGTGGAAGTAAACGGCTTAGTTAAGCAGTACAAGGATGTACGGGCAGTTAACGAGATTTCCTTTGAGGTTTATGAAGGCGAAATTTTTGCTTTTTTGGGACCCAATGGTGCAGGAAAAACCACAACTGTCGAAATTTTAGAGTGTATACGCTCTTTAACAAGTGGTTCAGCCAAGGTTTTAGGGTACGACGTAACCAGTAGCGCGGAAGTTAAAGAAATCAAACGCAGAATCGGTGTACTCCCGCAAGAATACAGTGCCTTAGAAAAACTGACCGTGAAAGAAAACATTGAATTTATCGGGGAAATGTACAAGACTCATCTGGACATTGACAATGTCATTGAACTTTTGGATTTACGAGACAAAACAAAAGCACGCTTTGAAAACCTCTCGGGTGGGCTCAAGCAAAGAGTTGGCGTGGCGGCGGCACTCATCAGTGACCCACAACTAATTTTTCTTGACGAACCCACAACAGGCTTAGACCCCAAAGCCAGAAGAGACGTTTGGAAAGTTATTGCTAATTTGAAAAAACTGGGTAAAACCGTGTTTTTAACCACTCACTACATGGAAGAAGCACAAACGCTTGCTGACCGAATCGCCCTTGTACAAAAAGGAAAAATAGCAGTCATCGGGTCACCCCAAGAACTCATAAGCAAATATGGCGGCTCAAAAACCCTAATCATAAAAGGCGGCACCAAAGAAATCACGCAGGAAATCAGCAAAAAACACCCCCACGTGAACATGAATGGCGACAGTGATGTTTTAATCAAAATTCCAAGCGCTGATGAGTTCTGGAATGTTATGGCAACCTTAACTGAGATGAAACTGGACAAGGACATAGAAATCCAGACCCCAACTATTGAGGACGTGTTTCTCAAGATTACGGGTGGACGCATAACTGATGAAGGAGAGCTCAAACAATGAAATTCATAGCTGTCTTTAAAGCGGTTACCAAAAACTGGTTGCGGTCACGTTCAGGACTCTTCTTTAGCCTCATGTTCCCAATTTTGTTACTGCTGGTTTTTGGCGCAATCTTTGGCGGCATAGGCGGCGGTTCAACAAGCTACGGGCTTTACATACAAAACCTTGACACAACCAGTGATGGACAACCAACTGAAGTTTCAGACGCGTTCATTCAAGCGTTAAATAGCACTGAAACCTTCAGCATGACCCCTATTCCTGCAACCGCAAATGCTACGGATTATGTTCGGGATTTGCTTGGACCTATGGGTGGAACCATGCGAATACTGGTAATTTCGGAGGGGTTCCAAGATGATTTAATTAATGGCACGCTTAAGGTTCGCTTGGGAATAATTCAAAGCACTCTAAACATGACCTACCAGTACTTCATACAGTACCTTAACAGTTCAGAGCAAGCCGCCTTGCAAGACGGATTAAACCAGATGAACCAGTTTGACCAGTTATTCCCTGACACTAACGCCACCCTAACGATTATTCTGGACCCCTCAGACCAGTCAGGCGCCATAGTTCAAAACATCATAACCAGCGTAGCAAACTCATTCAATTACCAAATGATAGGCGCAACTAATGTTATAACCTTCCAAGAAGAAGCAATCTCAACTACTCAATTCCGCACCGTAGACTTCTACATCCCAGGCATAACCGCAGCTTTCATCATGACCAACGGCATCATCGGCTTGACCTCTACTAACACGGAGTTTAAACGGCGTGGCGTAATCAAACGGTTATCCATAACGCCTCTGACAAAGATGGATTGGGTAGTCGGCTGCATTCTTAGCCAGACATTGCTCAATGTTGTTTTGGCTTTTATCATGATAGGGGTTGGCTGGGTAGTTTTCAGCGTGCAAGTTATTCCTGACCTCTACACGATACTGCTAATCTTTTTAGGTTCACTACTGTTTTCAGGCATAGGCATGACCCTTGCAGGAGTAATAAAAGACATAGAAGCAGCCAATGCTATTGGAAACGCCATTGCTTTCCCAATGATGTTTCTTTCAGGAACCTTCTTCGCAATTGACATGATGCCAAGCTACCTTCAAACCGTCTCCAAAGTATTGCCGTTGACGTACTTCTCTGAAGGACTCAAAGCCACAATGATAACCAAGTTCCCCGAAACCATCTGGTTCAACATAATTATTGTGGGTGCATTGGCGGTTCTTTTTATCGTGATTGGCGCGTTGGTTACAAGATGGAAAGAGAAGTAAATCTTTTCTTTTTATTATCGAAAGTGCAGTCTCACTTCAGTAGGTGTTTCTGCTGGTTTAGACCAGCGAATTCTTGATTTTTAACATTTAATGTATGAAAACAAGCCATTAGGGCTCTACCCCTCTATAGTTTCTGCAAGGAATTTCTAATAGGAACCAAATATGTTGGTTGATTATACGTAGTCGTTTGATTGATATGGAAATCAACTGCTTAACCATCTTATTCTTGGCGAAAAAGCATATATGAGAATTTGAGTCATTTTGTCTGACAAGTGAAATTGGCATGGCTGAAGAAAATAACAACGGCGAAATGGTAGTTACACCCTGGGAAGTCAAGGGCAAAGTAGACTATCAACGCTTAATCAAAGAATTCGGAACTCAACCCCTCACACCCCAACTGCTCTCTCGCGTAGAAAAACAAGCAGGCAAACTCCACCTGCAGCTGGAACGAGAAATTTTCTTCAGTCACCGAGACTTAGACACCGTGCTTGACCTCTACGATAAAGGCACCAAGTTTGTGCTCTATACGGGACGCGGGCCAAGTGGGCCAGTCCACATTGGACATCTTGTACCATGGATTTTCACGCTGCACATGCAGCAGAAATTCAAAACACGGCTTTACTTCCAAATTACTGATGATGAAAAATACCTAATCAACAACGACCGCGGTCTTAATGAAACTGAAAAGTGGAGCTACGAAAACGCACTGGACCTTATCGCTTTGGGTTTCAAACCCGAGGATACCTTCATCATTTATGACACTAAAGACATCGACTTACTCTACGACATCACCTTAGAGGTAGCGCGCCGCATCACCTACAGCACTGCCCGAAGCACGTTTGGCTTCCAAGACAGCACCAACATCGGTTGGGTGTTTTGGCCAGCAATCCAAGCAGCCCCTTGTTTTATTCACAAAAAACTTACAGGAGAAAACGTACCAGCCCTAATCCCCGCAGCCATTGACCAAGATCCCTACTGGCGAGTAACCCGCGATATCGCCCAAAAACTGGGCTACTACAAACCCGCACAAATTCACTGCCGATTCCTCCCCGGCCTTGGCGCTGGCGGAAAAATGAGTGCGTCCATGCCTGAAACCAGCATCTTCACCTTGGATGAGCCAGATGTTGTGAAAAAGAAGATTTGGAACGCTTTTACAGGCGGCAAAGGCACAGCGGCGGAACAAAGAAAAGAAGGCGCCAACCCAGAAGTATGCAGCATATTCCAGTATTACTATTATTTGTTTGAAGAAGACAGCAGCAAACTTGCCGAACGGGAACGTAAATGCCGAGAGGGTGAGATGCTTTGTGGTGAATGTAAAAAAGACATTGCTGAAAAACTCAACAAGTTTCTTGAGGCACACAGGGACCGCCGAGAAAAAGCCAAAGATATCATCGAGCAGTTCCACATTAAACGCTAATTTTTTGTTTACATCATCATCTTGATTTGGTCAGTTGTGACTTTTACCTTTATATCGGTGCATACGTTGCTTGCTTAAAACATAAATTAAAAATTTAGGCATATTCATGACCAACCTAACAAGCAACCGCAAGAACATAGCACTCATTGTCCTCTGCACTGTGCTATTTGTCATCGCAGTCGCAGACACAGTCCTAAACTTAGCGCTACCAAACATATCAGGCAACCTAAACGCCACAGCCAGCCAACTACTCTGGATAGTAGACATTTACCTTCTTATTGTTGCCACACTCCAAATCGCTTTTGGCTCCATCGGAGACCACTTCGGACGAAAACGCCTCCTCCAAATCGGACTTGTAATTTTTGGTATCGGCTCGTTAGGTTCAGCATTTTCTAACACAGCAATCTTGCTTGTCTTCTTCCGAGCCATCACAGGGTTAGGCGCAGCTATTATGATGCCCTCAACCTTGTCTATTTTGACGGATGTGTTTCGTGAACCCAAAGAACGCGCTAAAGCAATAGCCACATGGTCTAGCGTGTTTAGCATCGGCGCAGGATTTGGTCCCATAATCGCAGGGTACTTGCTTGAAACATTCAATTGGACAGCAGTGTTTTACCTAAACATTCCCATAGTAATTGTAGGGTTAATTGGAAGCTACTTTTTCCTTCCAGAATCTCGAGGTACTCACGGCGCCAAACTCAACTATGCAAGCATCAGTCTCTCCGCAGCGGGCTTGGTTGCTTTTGTTTATGCCATCATCACGGGCGGGGAGTATGGGTGGCTTTCCTTGGATGTGATAGTTTCGTTTGCGATTTCAGTTGTAATGATTATTGGGTTTGTGCTCTGTGAAAAAATGTCTAAAAACAACATGGTCCCATTGGCTTTCTTTAGAAACATGTCCTTCACAGGCTCCATCATCTCGTTGACTATCTGCACATTTGCTATGATGGGCTCCTTTTACTTCTTTAGCCAATACTTCCAATCCATACAAGGCTTTAGCGCACTTGAAACGGGACTTGCTATGCTACCACTTAACGTTTTTGTTTTCATATTCACGTACATGTCTGTGCCTTTAGACCGCAAAATCGGCACCAAAGCCACAGTCAGCTTAGGCTTAATCGCTATGGGCTTGGGCTTGCTACTGTTTAGCTACACCGCCGAAGTCACAACCTCATACGCCATATCCTTTACTGTGCTGTTTCTCATTGCAGTTGGTCTTGGCTTTGTCATGAGTCCATCAACCAACGCCATCATGAACTCCATCCCCTCAACCCACGCAGGCATCGGCTCAGCCATGAATGACACTACACGCCAAATCGGCGGTGCCTTGGGTATTGCAGTTTTAGGGTCACTGCTAAACTCAAGATATATCGCAACAATTGATTCCTCAGCAACCATAAACAACCTATTTAGCGAAACAGCTGAACTAATCCGAAAAAGCCTACAAAGCGCGCTTATCACAGCAAACCAGTTACCCAGTGAAGCTGCCTCACAAGTTATTGATATTGCAAAAGGCGCATTTGTGGCAGGGTTACATGAAGCCGTGTTTATCGGAGCTATAATCATGTTCGTGTCAGCGGCTGTAGCGGTGGTTCTGATTCCTAAGCGAACCAAACGAGCAGTTGAACCAGAACCGGGTTATTAAACAAAAACCAGTTTAGGTTAGAATCATTTTTTCAGGTTTACGGGTACGTTGTTTGCTGAATGAGTGAATATTATTGGTGAAATGATAAAGCGTTTGTAATGTTTTCTTTTGCTTTTTGTTTCTCTTTTTTTGAAAGCAAACGTGGAAATGGCTTCCCACAGAAAAACCCAGCCGCCAATAGTAATGACTTCCAACGCCGTAACAAACACAACATTTTCCGCCACCCGAATCAAAGAGTAAGAAGCAAAAAGCAACAAGAAAGCTATCACCACATAAACTGCGCTTTTCTTGTAGGACTCAGTGATTTCCCGCGCAAGCTGCCGTTCAATGAAAGAAAAATATGTTTTTAACCCAAAAATTATTCGTTCTTCCTTTTTGGGGTCAACTGACTCATTTAACACTGTAAACTGCAATATTGTACTGTATTTTAATGGGATATCAAAGGAGCAATCTTCCAGGTAAATTAGGAGGTCAGGGTTGAGGTCTCTTTTCTTAAAGGGCGCTGGGTCTAACTCATTAAAGATGTCCGTGTACCGGTCAATAGCAACGGCAACAATGTAACTGCCTGTTTGGAGGTCGCGTTCATAGATTTTTTCCAACGAATTATCAGTGCCCAGCACGTTTTTTCCTTTCAGAAAAAAAGCCACGCCCCAAGCAACCTAAACCAGCCCCGTGAAATGAGCCAAAAACCAATCCGCTGACAACTCTGCAACCTGCTCCAACGCACCAGGTTCCTCAAACAAATGCGACGCCCCCGACACAACCTCCAATTTACGCTCACCCCGTACCAACGCAAAAGCCTGCCGATTAAGCTCCAGCACCTCTAAATCGTTCCCGCCGACAATAAAAAGTGTAGGCACCCTGATTTTTGGCAGGTAATCCATTGCAAGGTCAGGTCTGCCACCTCGGGAAACCACCGCTTTAATCTCATCGGGAAAGTTTGTGGCTGCAATTATTGCGGCTGCCGCGCCTGTGCTTGCGCCAAAGTAGCCGATGGGGTACGTTTTGAGGTCTTGCCGCTGCTTTATCCAGTTGGTGACTTCAAGTAGCCTATTAGCAAGCAAGGTGATGTCAAAGCGGTATTGCCCCGTGGATACATCAATTTCTTCCTCAGACTGCGTGAGCAAATCAATCAGTAACGTTGCGATGTTTGCGTTGTTTAGGGTTTTTGCTACGGCTTGGTTTCTGGGGCTGAATCTACCGCTTCCGCTGCCGTGTGCAAACAGCACGATGCCAGTGGCGTTTGGAGGCTGAGATAGGTTGCCCTCAATTGTCTGGTTCAGTATGGGAATTTTTACGTATTCCTCAAAGATTTTTTCCATGCTCAAAATCCTCTCTTGCTTTCTTGAGTAATGCTTTGACTTCTGCATCAGTTGTCTGGGTAAAATCAGTGTAGAACTCGCCAATTGCGTTAAAGACTCTGGGCTTATAGAGAAACACTACCTCATCAGCTATTTCTTCCAGTTCGACATCAGCTGAGAAGGGACCAACAGGAACAGCCACAATCAAACGTTTAGCACCGTTTTTTCGGGCAGAAGCCAACGCCGCCTTCATTGTAGAACCCGTAGCTATACCATCATCAACCAAGACAACATCGCGGTCTTCAAGGTTAAGTGGGGGCTGGTCGCCTCTGTAGGTTTTGAGTCTACGCTGAATCTCCAATCTTTGCCGCTCACTCTCCATCGTCACGTAAGCCTCAGAAACACCAAGGTACTCCATGAGTTTTTTGTCCAAAACAACTGTCCCGTCTTCAGCTATGGCGCCTATTGCGAGTTCGGGGTCACCGGGAGCACCAAGTTTTCTGGGAACAACCACATCCAATTCAGCGCCCAATTCACGTGCAACTTCAAAACCAACAACTACACCACCCCGTGGAATAGCCAAAACAATCACGTTTTTGTCCACTTTATCTTTTAATGCCTGAGCTAAAAGTTTCCCAGCAGCAATTCTGTCAGAAAAAAACGCCATAAAAATCGCCTGAACTACATTAATTATTAGGGTGTACCTGTTTTAAAAATCTTCAGATTTTAGCCCAATATTTTTGTAAATCCACAAAACAGGCTCTTTGAGATAATATTTTTGCTTCATCTATTGATTTTATGGGTTTTACCGACAAAGCATTTTCCTTGACTTTAGACAAAATTTAAAAACAAACTCAAAACAAGGTGTATTAGTTGATTAATATGAACATGTTCAAAAGAACAGTAACGTGTAGCTTAATCCTTATTTTAACAATATCAATACTCTTTTCAGCCATTAACTTGGCATCATCATCCACGGGAGGAACCCAAGTTAGTGGTGTACTATCGTCCGACACCACATGGACCCAAGCAAACAGCCCATATAATCTAACGGACAACATTCTTGTTGACAGCGGTGTGATTCTTACACTTGAGCCGGGAGTTATTGTGAATCTGAAAAATTTCTACATAATGGTGAATGGAACTTTTCAGGCTATTGGAGCTGGAAGTAACCCTGTTGAACTTAATATGGATGCCAGTGGACAAATTATTTTTACTAAATTTAGTGTAGACTGGGATGAAGCAACAGATGCGGGCTGCAAAATTGAAAACACTATAATAACTTCTGAAACAGATAATATCGTCATAGATATTTCCAATTCTCTAAAAATATCTGACAGCACAATTTATGGCTCGATTAGAAGCCTGTCTGGTGCCGAGCCAACGATTTTGAACAATAACATTTTTGGACAGATTAATTTGATGTTAAATAGTTATGCTCCTAAAGCAGTCATCCAAAATAATGTGATATCGGCAGGCGGAGTTGATGTTTGGATAGCGTCAGGTGATTGTACGTTGCTGCTAATAGAAGATAACATAATTTTTGGATGTTCGGGTTTAAAATTTTCAGGGGTTTTATGTCAGGGTACGGGTAACCCGATAATACGAAATAACTTGTTGTTAGACAACACAAATGGACTTACTTTGTCATTGGACGCAATTACTGAGGAGTTGACATTAACCATTACTGACAATACAATAGCTGATAATTCTAACGGAATTATGTTTTATGGGGCTGGCATAGCTGCTGTAGCAGATATTCAATACAACAACATTTTTAACAACACAGATTACAATTTAAAATACGATGGGTCTCAAAACATTAACCTTCCAAATAATTGGTGGGGAACTACTAACACAGCCATCATTGACCAATCAATCTATGATTTTTATGATGATTACAATATTGGCAAAGTTATTTATACACCATTTTTGGATGAAACTAATCCTCAATCACCAGTTATACCGTTTTTCACCATAGTGGCCACTGCGGGTAACAACGGTTCTATAACCCCAAATGGTTCAGTGTCTGTCAAACTGGGAAGCGATCAAACTTTTACTTTGACTCCAAACTTTGGATACCACACAGATGATGTAATTATAGATGGAACAACACATCTAGGCGCAGTAGATTCATTCACCCTTGATAATATCCTCGCTGATCACACTGTAGCCGCAAGCTTCGCAATTAACACATACAATATTACCGCTTCCGCTGGAGCTGGCGGCTCTATTAGTCCAAGCGGAAACGTCAGCGTAACTCATGGAGAAAACCAGACGTTTACTGTAACTCCCGATACTGGCTATCAGATAGAAAGTGTCTTAATTGATGGCTCTCCAGCAACAGCACCCTACACATTTACCAACGTCACCTCAGGGCACACAATCTCTGCAACATTCCAATCAACTTCTAGCGCTAGTCCATCCCCATCACCAACACCCACAATACCAGAGTTTACCTTCCCAATAACAATCCTAATGCTCGCAATGATAACGCTGGTAACCATGGTTGTACTCAGGACAAAAAGCAAGACAACACTAAAACTGTAAGCCATCCCCTTTTCTTTTTTTAATTAATTTTTTGTCATCATTATCTTATTGAGACAAAAGAAATAAGAGGGAAACACCTTTTCAAATGTGATTATTATGTCTGTAAAAACTCAAGTCAACTTTTCCTCTGCATACAGGCTTCTACATCCCATGCACACGGTTTTAGTGTCTTGCGTGGGTAACGCTGGCAAACCCAACATCACCACAGTAGCATGGGCAATGCCAACCAGCGTCAAACCAGCCCTTGTCGCCATAAGCCTAGCAGCCACCCGCCACTCGCACAAGCTGATTGAGGAGTCAGGCGAATTCATCATCAACATTCCCACCCTTGAAACCTTGCAAGCCGTCTACGCCTGCGGTAACCTGACAGGACGAAGCTTTGATAAATTCAAAAAAGCCAACCTAACCCCGATGCCAGCCAAAAAAGTCAAAGCCCCCGCAATCCAAGAATGCATCGCCCACATAGAATGCGAAGTTGCAGACCAATTCAAGACGGGTGACCACACGGTGTTTGCAGGTAAAATCCTTGACGCCTACGCGGATATGGGAGCTTTTAGTGAACAAGGCTACGATAATAAGAGGGTGCATATGCTCTATCATGCGGGCGGAAACAACTTTTTGGTTTTAGACCCCAAAATCTACAAAGCCTAACCCCCACTTTTTATCCAAACTGCTTAACGCTAACTAAATGGAAACCAGAAAAAAGTCAAGCTAAGCCCCACGTAGCACACCAACCTATTTGGAGCCTAATAGTTAATCATTGCAGAAACCATAGAGGGGAGGTCGCTAATGACGCATTTCTAAACCAAAAACTGTTACTGCGAGAAAGTGTTTTCTTTTCTTTAAAGTTTGTTTTGGGTTTAGTAATGGCTAAATACTGCTAATCCTAATTTGCCATGTTAAATTTAGAGCGTGGGAAGAGAGAAATTGGAAAACATGAAAGATTTAGTGGCTCACCTTATTGAGGCAAGCAAAACTCATGAGCAGTACCGCGACCAAGAATGCATAAACATGATAGCATCCGAGGGCACCAAATCCCCAGCGGTTAAACAGATGCTGGACATGTCCCACGACCTATCCGTAAGGTACGCGGAAGGCGAAAACGACCTTGAAGGACACGTTAAAAAACGCTACTATCAAGGCCAAAAATACATGAGCCAAATCGAAGACACCACAACCGACATCATGAAAAGCCTGTTCCGCTGCGACTGGTCCGACGTGCGCTTAGTGTCTGGAACCCACGCAAACCTAGCAACATTCAAAGGCCTCTCCATGGCATCCAAAAACAACAAAATGGTCGTCACCCCGCTAAGCTGCGGCGCGCACATTAGCCATGACTACACGGGGCTTGCAGGTAACATTTTAGGTTTAGACAACATTAATCACGTTTATAACATTGACGAGTTCAACATTGACCCCGACAAATCCGCCTACGTTATCCGCGCGGCAAAACCGGGCATCGTCACGTTTGGCGGCAGCCTGTTTTTGTTCCCTCATCCAATACAGGAACTCAAAGCAGTCTGCGATGAAGTAGGCGCATACGTAGCTTATGATGCCAGCCACGTTCTGGGTTTAATTGCGGGCGGTCAATTCCAAGACCCTCTTCGTGAAGGCGCAGACTTTATTTCTTCTTCAACTCACAAAACCTTCCCAGGACCCCAAGGCGGCGTAGTCATGGGCAACAAAAACAGTCCTGCACTCGAAAAGGCAGTCAAGAAAATCCAGTTCGCCATTTTCCCACTGAGTGCATCTAGCACACACCTTGGCAGACTCCCCGCACTCGGAATTGCAGCATTGGAGATGAAGGTTTTCGGTCAGCAACTCGCAGCCCAAATTGTCAAAAACGCCCAAACCGCAGGTCAATACCTGTGCGAGAACGGCATAAAAGTCATCGCCGAACACAAAGGCTTCACAAGAAGCCACCAACTCGCCGTTGACATCCGCAGTTATGGCGGCGGAAACAAAATCGCACAAGACCTCGAAGACGCAAACATCATCCTAAACAAGAACCTACTGCCCTATGATAATCAGAGCGGCAAAGAAAACCCCTCAGGTTTACGCATTGGCTTCCAAGACGTAACCCGTCATGGCATGGGCGAAGGTGACATCAAACACCTCTGCGACTTAATGCTGGACGTAATTAAGGGCAAACGTACCCCAGCGCAGGTTAAGGTGGATGCGATGGCTCTTAAGAAAGAGTTCATCAACGTTAAGTATGGCTTTGAAAGCGTGGAAGAAGCCCTTAACTACGCTAAGGCTTAAGCCTATCTTTTTTCTTTTTTGCGCTAAACCTATATTAGACCCCCAAGTTAATTGTTGGAGTTGAGGTAGGCTCTTGGACCTGTTTTACATTCTGGTTCCCGTCATCATGATTGGTTTTATAGTGCTCTTTATTCTGCTGCCCAGGTACGGTCCACACTACACATCAAGGCTAACCTGTCCCAAGTGTCGTAAACAGTTTAATTTTCACTGGATTCCCGGTGCATCCCTCACCTCGCTGATTAACCGAAACAACCGAACCCTAAAATGCCCCTACTGCCACGTTAAATCAACCTACAACATCATGAATACCCGCTACAAAACACCAAAAAAGGTTAAACCAAAACCATAAGTTCGCCTTGTTTTGTCGGGAATACTTTATTATACAACATTAACCACTCATCGATTGTGGGATTACCATGAAAGTATTGCTTAATGATGGCTTAGAAAAGGAAGGCTTAGCACTCTTCCAAGAAGCAGGCATCGAAGCAGATGCCAAAAAACGAGACACAACCGCGCTAATTGCCGAAATCGGCGATTTTGACGCCTTAATTGTGCGTAGCGCAACCAAAGTTACCCGCGAGGTTCTGGAGGCAGGAGCCAAAGGAAAACTCAAAATCGTTGGACGCGCAGGCGTCGGCGTTGACAACATTGACATTCCAGCAGCTTCCGAGTTAGGCATTGTTGTAAAGTCCGCACCTTATGGTAGCACAAACGCTGTTGCAGAGTTAACCATCGCATTAATGCTGGCTATTTCACGCAACACTCCTCAAGCACATCATTCACTGAAAAATGGTGTTTGGATTAAAAAGAAACTTCAAGGCAGAGAAGTAGCCTACAAAACATTAGGCTTAATTGGCTGTGGCAGAATAGGCCAAAAAGTGGCTCAAATTGCTAAACTGGGCTTTAATATGGACGTGATTGGCTATGACATTAGACCTTGCCCAGAGTCAGGTATCAAATTCTTAGCAACCAAAGAAGAGGTTCTGAAAAATGCTGATTACATCAGCGTTCACACAGGCGGCAAAGACATCATAATTGGCGAAAAAGAATTAGCCATCATGAAACCAACCGCTTTTATCATTAACACCAGCAGAGGCAACAACATTGACCAGCAAGCACTCTGCAATGCCCTAAACGAAGGCAAAATCGCAGGCTACGCCACCGACGTCTACAAAGAAGAACCCAAAGTAGAAGGCAACCCCTTCAGCGACAAACTATGCGAACTCAATAATGTCGTAATGAGCAGTCACCTTGGCGCATCAACAGTTGAGGGACAAAGAGAAACCGCAACAGAGATGGCACGTGTGGTAATTGCCTATTTGATGGGCGGCGACTTCACCAATGCCATAAACGCTGGCGAAAGCATTGACGTGGAAGAAAAACCCGTATACACCCTATTCATACACCACAAAGACGTCCCCGGCGTATTCGCTAACATTGACAAGGTACTAGCTGATAGCGAAATTAACATACGCGCTAACTACTCGCGTCAAATTAACAGCGGCTATGCAATCTCGGTGTATGTGCTGCATCAGAAAGCCACACCTGAGATTGCTGCTAAACTCAAAGCTGTCCCAAACGTTTGCAACGTAAAAATCTAACTTGCCATTTCAACTGGCAGTTTCTTTTTCTTTTAATTTATAAGAAAAAGGATTTGAGTTATAGTTTTATGTCGATTTTGTCTTTTGTGCCCAGTTTTTCTGCTTCTTTCTTCCAGCGGCGATTTGCAATCAGCAGAAACAGCCATCGAGGAATCACCAGTTTTCCCATCAAATCTACTGCTTCCTTGGAGATTGCCCTGCCCTCAAGCAAATCTTTAGCGGCGATATCTAAGGAGCTTCGGGCGTTCTTAGCAGCCATCCCTGCCTTTTCAAGTGGTACCCCATGTATTGCTTCGCCGCCGCCATACATTAATCCGCCAGCCCACTGCATACCCGCCTCAGAGGCAAAGCAGCGGCAGATATCCACGACAGTGGTATTCTGGAAGGCTTCTGGAAAACCACTGTTAACAATCACTGCAAGCCGAGTCTGCTTTGGCGGGGCTGATTTCTGGTTTTCTTCCGCAATCATCTCTAAAGCGGGGATTAGCCGCGCGTGTAAACTGTCAATGTATAGTGGGAACGCAAAGATTATGATGTCGCTTTCACGGGTTTTCTGTAGTAGCGCTTTTTTTGTTGCCTCAGAACGCATTGCAGCCTGAACATGTAGTTTGCCTGTTTCAAAACCTGCTTCATGAAACTTATCCAGAAGATAGGTTCCCATAGAGTTGGATGAACTTTTGAAACCGCGAGGACTGCCAACCAGAAGCAACGCCTGCTTGGTTGTGGTTCTCAATTTACTCCTGCCTCCGCGATGAGCCCTTTTATGGTTTCACGAATCTTCTCGGGGGAATCATCATTGTAGATTACTGCTACGGCGTAGGCGGGTGCATGAGCATTTAGGGCGATGCGTCCTGCCAGAGTTTTAAAGATTCTCTCGTACTCAGGGTTAGGCTTTGGCAACACACCTACTGTGATTATGCGTGAGCATTTATCGTAGCGTGGAGGATGATGGATTTCACCGTTAAATTCTGCCAGAAAAGGCAACAGTTCGCTAAGGCCCTCGCGGTCTAGAATCTTTTTCAGTTCATAAGAGTAGCCGCCGAAAACCACTGGTGTCACAAAAATTCTAAGGTCTGATTTGATGATTTTGGGAGTTATTTCTTTTCCCGCATCATTGATTATGCACTGACCGGGTGTTTTAAGCCAACATGCAAAACAGCCCATGCAGTCAGCTATTTCCATGTCACGCATTTTATAGGCTGTAACATCTCCAAGTTGACTTAGCACTGACTGCAAGATGTCGCTTGTTTCATCCACCTTACTATCTTGCGGTCTTGCTCCATTAATCACAACAATATTCATGCTAAATTGACCCAAACGACTCTTTTGTAAGTAACTGGTAAATAACATGATTCCCCTCACAATATATAAGACGCTTTTAAACTAAATAGTCACGATGAAACTGGGAATACTATTTTCAGGCGGCAAGGATTCCACGCTTGCAATGCACATAGCAGCCCAAAAAGAGCAAGTAACCTGCCTAATCACTGTGGCATCCAAAAACAAGGAATCCTTCATGTTCCACACCCCAAACATCGACATCACCGCCCTTCAAGCTGAGGCGTTGGGATTACCGCTGGTTACGGTGGAAACAGAAGGCAAAAAAGAGGAAGAACTCGCCGACTTAGAAAAAGCAATCCTGCAAGCTAAAGAGACGCTTGGCATTGAGGGCGTAGTGACGGGCGCGGTGGAATCCGTTTATCAGTCTGAGCGGGTGCAACGTATCTGTAGTCGGCTGGATTTGTGGTGTTTTAACCCGTTGTGGAAGCATGACCAACGCGAGTTGCTGGAGGAGCTTTTGGAGCGGGGCTTTGAGGTTTTGATTTCAGGGGTTTTTGCTTATCCATTGGATGAGTCGTGGCTGGGAAAACGTCTTGACCAAAAAATGATTACCCGATTAGTTGAGCTTCAAAATTCCATCGGGCTAAGTCCCACTGGTGAGGGCGGCGAAATAGAAACCACCGTTTTGGATGCGCCGTTGTTTAAGCAGAAAATCCAAATTCAACAATCCGAGACCGTGGCGCGGGGCAACAGCGGCGTATTTAGGATTCTAAAAGCGGGGTTTGTGGCAAAATGATTTTGATTGTGGATTTGAATTGGAAGAAGGATTCGTTGGCACAGTACGAGTTCGTGTTGCCCATAGTGTCCGCTGCGGTGCCACGTGAAGAATGCAAGATAATTCATTACTCAGAGGTTGCCCAAAAAGAACTGGATCAATGTAGCAGGGTTATCCTGTCAGGCAACACTCTAAAAGACCAAACAGTTCCAACGCATCCTGAAAAATTCAGGTGGTTGCACGATTTTGATAAGCCCGTTTTGGGTATTTGCGCAGGAATGCAGGCAATTTGTCTTGCTTTTGATGTGCCGCTGCTACCGTGCCTACAGATTGGCATGACACCAATCACAACCAACGAAACCAACCCGCTTTTTTCTGGTAGTTTTAAGGCGTATTGTCTGCATAACTTCACGGTTGCGGATAACGAAAATTTTGTAATTTTAGCCAAATCAGACAGATGTAGCCAAGCCATTAAGCACAAGCAAAAACCCCTCTATGGCGTCCTGTTTCATCCTGAGGTCAGAAATAGTGAAATCATCGAAAACTTCACCCAAATATAGACGCTGTTAGCGTTGTATTGAGATTTTGCTCACGCCATCCTCTTTCTCAAGGTTAATTGCGTGTTCGGCTTTGCTTGCAAAGGCTTCACTGTGAGTGACCGCTATGATTTGTTCGATTGCTTTGAATTTGCTGATGGCTTCCGCGAGGTGCTCGATGCTGCCGTCTTCACTACCCAAGTTCTCGGTTGGCTCATCAAGCAGCAGCATGCCCAAGCCGTGTCCCGTGCGTGACTGCATAATCAACTGCCCCAAGCCCAAACGATACGCAAAAGCCAAAAGTGTGCGTTCTCCGCCTGAGAGATTGCTGACTTCGCGGTTAGTTCCTGATTCGCTTTTGACGTATGGCGTGTAAGTTTCATCAATTGTGATGTTAAGCAACGCGGTTTCGCCTCCGACAAGGCTGTCAAGAACCTGCTGGACAAAATTGCGTAGGACCTTGATGAATTCGCTTCGAAGTTTTGGTTGAATGCTTCGGTAGGAGTCACGGATGGCAGACAGGATTTCGATTGTTCTTCGAATCTTCTCAACGCGTTCCAGCTTTTCTTGCGCCACATTGATGCGTTCACGGATATCATCTAAGCGGGCAAACAGGTCCTTTTTACGGTTCTCCTTAGTTCGAAGCTCTGATTGGGTCGCGTAAAACTGCTTAAACGCGTTTTCCCGCTGCTCTTTTGCTGCGGAAAGCTCTGATAAATCAAAACGGACAATCTCCGCCACGGCCTGCTCATGCTGCAGTTGCGTTTCAAGCTGCAACCGTTGCTGCTCCTCTAAGTCACCCACAAGTTTTTTGAGACTGACTTCTTCTTCGCTTAATCGAACCTTCAAATCCGACGCTCTTGTACTGGCGGTTTGCAGGTTACCAATTGCTTCAGCCACGAGCAACTTGTTTTTCTGCAAACCCGCAATATCTATTTTCAGCTGGGCAAGTAGTTTGGTGCGTTCAGAATTTTCGTATTCAATCCGATTGAGTAAATCGGTCTTGTATTCTCCGTCTAACGGCTGAATGCACAGGGGGCACTTGGACTCTTTGGCTAATTCTATTGTGCGTTTTTGGTCTTGTTGCATGCTGCGCTGGGTTGCCTCATGCTCTGCTTTGAGATTGCCGATTTTTTCATCAAACTCACTCAAGCACTCACCCAAATTTTCCAGTTGAACCGCAGATAATCCTGCCTGTTCTAGCTTGACTATGCATTGTTTGGTTTGGTTCTCAAATGAGGTTTGGCGGGATTGCAGGTTGTCAATTACGGTTTTTTTGTCTTGGATGTTCTGGGTTGCCCGCGCAAAAGCACTTTTAATGTTAGTTAAGTTAGCGTGTAGACGGGTTTCTTTGCGTTTGAGCTCCTCCAGCGCCAGCTTTTTCTGCTCCAGCATCCGAAGCTTCACATCAGCAGCATCTAAGCTTTTTTTTGCAAGAGCCAGTTTTTGAGCTGCGCCTTCCAATTCGATTTCAAGGTAGGCGTATTCTTCACTGGCTTTGCTGTATTCGCCACTGATTTTTTCTAAACTGTTAACGTCAGGGTCTTTTTCCAACACCCGCTTCTCAGTTTCGTAATCTCGCTGATACTGGGCAATGTTGCTCCATGCAGCTTCATAATCGGAGAGCCCAAACAATTCATCTAGGCGTCTTTGCCTGTCCCGTGGCGGCGCGTCGAGGAGTTCTTTGAGGTGTTCTTGGCGGAACCAGACGATTTCGCGGTATAAGTCCTTGTTTAAGCCTGTTATCATTTTAATTTGCTCGGCGATGGCTTCGTTTTTTTGGCTGGCTATGAGTTTGTCTTCTTCGAATAGTTTGAGGTCGTCAAAGTCTTGGCTGATTCCTTTGCCACGACGCTTGAGTCCACGGATGATTTTGTAAGTGTTGCCATTCTGCGAAAAAACAACAGTTACCTTACAAGATTCCGCGCCTTCCCGAAGCAAATACTCAAAACTTCGACCAACCGCATCACCAAACAAGGCAAAATCAACCGCGTAGAGCACACTGGATTTTCCACAGCCTAAGCCACCGACAAGGCAATTGAAGCCGCTTGTGAAAGGCACAGTGGATTTTGTGTGTGAGCGGATGTTTTCGAGCTGGACAATTTCGATTCTCATTTTACCAGCTCCTCGATTTCTTGACGCACTTTTTCTTCTTGACGCTTGTTTAAGGGTTCAATTAAGCCCAAGGCGCCATGAGCGATTTTTTCGGCTTCCTCTTTGCTGTAGCGTTCCTGAAAAATCTGCAAAAAATACTCAAACGCTTTGGTTTTGAGGTCTTTGAACTCGCCCTCAAAAATGCTCCGAACCACCTCATCAGAAACCACACTTTCTTTTAGCTGAACAACTGGGTGAACCAGTAGGGCTTTTTCTGCTGCACTACGAATTTTTCCGATGTCCACTTCGGTTCGGCTGGCTTCCGCGGGCAATGTGCCTTTTAAGATTGGGATTAAGATGGCGTTTTCTTGGTCATAATTTTTGACCATTTGAACGGCGAGTTCGGTGATTTTAGAGGAGGACATGCCTGTGAAGTCTTGGTCATCAATAACAATGAAACTTCGGGGAGACTCCAGCATCATAAATTCAGGTTTAATCTCACCCTTAGCGTTAACCTGCACATGATAGAAGCCCTTTTGCAGTTTGCCCTCGCGGTAATCCGCGGTTTCGGTGCAGCCACTGTAGGCTAAATATCCCGATTTGAAAGCACCCAAAAAATGCTCATGCACGTGCCCCGCTGCGTAATAAGCAAACCCGTCAGGCAACTGTTCAGGTGAAAGTTCCGCTTCAATATAGGGCGGCTTTACGCCTTGCAGGTCTACGGCGCCGTGGAATACGAAGATGTTGCAGAGGTCGGGGTCTGGGTTTGGCGGGTTTATGACTGTGAATTTGGGAAGTTCTTGAGCAGTTTTGTATTTGCTGCGATAGTTTGGGATGCCATAGACGTAGCAGCAGTCTGGTTTGGTCCAGCATGCGCCGCTGTGGCGGGGTAGGTGATGGATTAAACCTGCACTGTCCAGCGGGTGGAGAATTGTGCCTGTTATGCTGTTTGGGGCGCAGTCATGTGAGCCATCTACGGTTAGTACGGGGATGTTTGCGTCTTTTAGGCGTTTGAAGCTTTTAATTGTGCTTTCAAGGGTGACGTTTGTGGGTCTTGCTTGATGGAACAGGTCACCTGCAATTATCATAAAATCGGGTTTATGCTGGATTGTTTTATCCACCAGTTCAGAGAAGGCAGCGTCAAAATCTTGCCTGCGCACTTCTAACCCGTACTGAGCGTAACCTAAGTGTAAATCGGATGCGTGGATAAAACTAAACGGTTTCAAGCTTACCCCTTCTTTCTTCCCTTGATACTTACCTTTCAGAATTGCAGGTTTTAAGGTTTTAGCTGAGGTGTTTACCCGTTTTATTGGCAAGTTATTAGTAATGTATGCAACATACGGGGTATGGGTGATGTGTTTGCCGTTTACGCCGCTTCATTTGGGTCCAGCATTAGCCGTGGGGCTTCCTCTTCGAAGGCACCTGCATGTGCCAACATTCATCTTGGCCAATGTTGTTTTGGATGTTGAACCGTTAGGGGTCATGATTTTTGGGCTGCACTATCCCTTACATGGATACGTTCACACGTTTCTTTCTGCAGTGGCTGTTGGTTTGCTTTTGGGCAGCGTTATGTTCCTAATTGAAGCGCCCCTACAACCAGTTTACAGAACAATAAAACTGGAAACCGACAAAACATTAAAACTCAAATCTTTTCTGATTGCAGGCGTCTTTGGCACTTCACTGCACGTCCTATTTGACGCATTAATCTACCCAGAAATACAGCCATTCTTCCCTTTATCGGCAAATCCGCTACTGGCGCTTGACGTGTCTATGTATAGTGTTTATTTGTGGTGTGTTTTGTTGGGCGTATTTGGGCTAATTTATTATGGTATATTATTTGTTCGCTCACCAGTTAAGGCAAATCGTTGAGAGATATAGAGGTTATTTTCAGGTTAAAACGGGGCATTTTGGGGAAAAATTTAAAGCATCAATATGTTCCTTACAAAGGGAAGGCGCAACTGACTCATGAAATGCCAGAAATGTGGAACTGAAACCTTGATGCCTTTTCAATGTCCCTACTGCGGAGGACAATTCTGCAGTGCGCACAGGCTTCCAGAAAACCACGAATGCCCCAAAATTGGGCAAGCACAATCGCAAAGACGCGCGTCAGTAGGGGATAATTTTGCGACAAAACACAATTCATACCAGTACTCGGTCACATTCGGCGGTCAACCGTTCAAGAAAAAAAGCCACATCCGCTTTAGCCAAAAAGAAGTCCAGCACATCGGAATCGCAGCGGCACTTGTTGTCGGCATAGGATTTTCTATTGCTTTTTATGGTTTTTCATGGTGGGGCTTGGATGCTATGGCAGTTTTTGCTACTTTACTAACTGTGACCTTTTTGACTCATGAATTTGCTCATAAAATTTTTGCGCAGAAAGCAGGAATGTGGGCAGAGTTTCGCCTGACAACATGGGGGGCATTGTTAACGTTTGCCTCGGTGTTTTTGCCTTTCAAAATGATTGCGCCAGGAGCCATGATGATTGGCGGGTCTATGCCTAACCCCAAAGACATGATGAAAATTTCTATAGGTGGAGTGATAACTAACATGATCTATTCAGTTGCGTTTCTAGCTTTAGCATTTGTGTTGCCTATGAGTTTTCCATTCTTTGTTATGCTGCTATTTGCTTCGTACATTAACGCTTTCATGGCAGTCTTTAACATGATTCCATTTGGCGTTTTGGATGGCTTTAAAGTATTTAGTTTAAACAAGAAAGTTTGGGCAGCCACATTTATTCCTGCAGTAATTTTAACCATTTTCACATACTGGATACTCTTTGGTTAACTGCTGCCAATCAAAAGTATTTCTTTATACTTCTCCCTCTATAGCTTAGGCTACTAAATAAAAAATAAACAAAAAAAAGTACTCAAAAATTAGATGAGCTCAATTGTTACGTGAACTTCTTCTGGAACACGTATACGCATAATTCGACGCATAACACGCTCTTCTGAGTCAATGTCGATTAAGCGTTTGTGAATGCGCATGTCCCAGCGGTCCCATGTGGCTGTTCCTGAACCGGAAGGAGCCTTAAGGACTGGAACGCGTAAACGTTTGGTTGGCAGTGGAACTGGTCCATTGATTTTTACGCCTGTTTTCTGGGCGATATTTTTCAGTTCTCCACATACATCTTCCAGTTTTGTGTAATCTGTGCTTGTGAGGCGTATTCTTGCTTTTCTTACCATTTAGTTCAATCCGTTTTTTACGTTTACGATTTTTCGTAAGTGTTACTTTAGACACTTAAGAGGGAAATAAAAACCTTACGACGAAGGACGCTATGGTTACAGCGTATATTCAACTATATCACAAACAAACAATTAACCCTGCTGGTTTAACCTCATACAATCACACTTTAAGCCAAAAACACTTTTTCAAAACCCACAAAAGACAACAAGCAAACCCTGCAGTTTTTTGTGCAGACTTAGGTTGTGGTTGAAAAAGTTTTAAACCCGTTTGTGGACAAGGTATATCATAAAGTGATTGAATGACTTCAGCTTATCATTACATGCAGCTTCCCCGAGAGGTCATTATTGGAAAAGGAGTTATAAGCAGAGTTACCGAAGTTGTTGAGCGCCTCAATCTCAAAGGTGGAGCACTTATTGTTTCAGGTTCAAGAAGTTACAAAATTGCGGGAAGTACCGTTTATGATTACCTTGAAGATGCAGGCTTAACAGTTGACGCTCGCCTTGTGGAGTCAATCACAACCAAGGACATTAAACTAATCGAAAAAGAAATAAAAATCCTAAAACCCCAAGTTGTCTTCGGCGTCGGCGGCGGAACCATCATCGATGCAGCAAAAGTCAGCGCCTCAAACCAGAACCTACCCTTCGTAAGCGTGCCAACCACGGTATCACATGACGGCATCGCCAGCCCACTTGCCTCAATAAAAGGCTCAGATAAACCCTACTCAGTTATGGCTCAAGCACCCCTCTCAATTATTGCAGACACAGACATTATATCTCAAGCACCTTGGCGTTCAGTAATTAGCGGTTGCGGAGACACCATCGCCAAATACACGGCAGTAAAAGATTGGAAACTTGCCCATTTAGAGCGAAAAGAGTACTATGGTGAGTATGCGGCAAGCCTTGCATTGATGAGTACCAAGCTGGTTATTGAAAATGCGCGCTTAATTAAGCCGGGAAACGAGGAGGGCCTGCGGATTTTGTTAGAAGCACTAATTAGCTGTGGGGTTGCGATGAGCATTGCAGGAAGCAGTCGCCCATGCAGCGGTTCAGAGCATCTATTTAGTCATGCACTTGACAGGATTAATTCTCATCACGCCATGCACGGCGAGCAAGTGGGTGTAGGTTCGATTTTGTCGGCTTTTCTTTATAGTTCTAATTGGCAAAAAATCAGAAGCACCCTTAAACGGTTAGGTGCACCTACAACAGCGACGGAACTGGGCGTTAAAGATGAAGATGTCGTGAAAGCATTGGATATGGCAGCAAAAATTAGACCTGAACGCTACACTATCCTGCATAAGTTGAACCTGAGTTATGCAGCTTGCGCGTCGGCAGCTAAGGGCGCTGGAATAATTGGCAATTAAGGTTTTAGTGGTTCAAGCAGTGCAAACATGTTTCCTTCAGGGTCTTCAACTGTGGCTATCCATCCTACGTTTAAGACTTCTTGTTTTTCCTGCAGCACTTTTCCACCTGACTTCTTGATTTTTTCCAAGTAATTATTAATTGATTCAACCGCGAAGTAGTTTACTGGCTTGTTTTCTGCCGTCATTTTGTGGTACATTCCGCCGTTAACCCCGGGTCTGTTGGGCATGCCATTTTCGTCTGTGGGTACGGTTTGGATTATCCAATACTCTATTGGGCCTTCTGCTTGGATGATTTTCCAGTTGAATACTTCTTCGTAGAATTTTTTTAGTTTTTCAATGTTTTGTGCAGGAATTTCAAAGTGGACTATTGTGTGGTCCATACTTTCACCTCCCTAACACTTCAAGTTCTCATTTGGATAAGAGAAGATTTACTAATAATTAGTGATGTTTGAGGATTTATCCTTTTTTAAATAACAAGCATTGCAAAAAGGGACTGGTTTCTTACTATTTACTCTCAATCCACAAGACTATTAATTAGGAGATAAGTTAATTATTTAGCAAGATTCAATATAAAGTGAACAAGAATGGGTGACCAAAAAAGAATATTAATTGTTGATGACGACGAAACCATACGCGAAACCCTTTCACTGCTTCTGGAAGAAGAAGGCTACATAGTAGACAAAGCTGAGACCGGACAAAGCGCAATTGCAAAATCCAACAGCAACTTCTACAACCTAGCAATAATCGACTGGCGATTGCCCGATATTGAAGGAACAAAACTTCTTGCAAGCCTAAAGGAAACCGTTCCGCCCATGGTTAAAATTATGCTCACAGGCTTTCCATCCATGCAAAACGCCATTGACTCAGTAAATGAAGGCGCTGACGCATTTGTCCTCAAACCTGTTGAAGGCGAAGTCTTACTAAACAAAGTCAAAGAACTACTCAAGCAGCAGGATGAATCACGCAAATTCAGTGAACAAAAAGTAGCTTCATTCATTGAGACAAGAGGAAAAGAACTGCTTCAATCTAAAAAGTCTGCTCGTTTTAAATGAGCAGAAGAAGGAGTTGCATTTGCCAAAAATAATTAGTGAGCAAGAGATTCTAAAAATAATTGACATGGGGTTTAGCGCGCTTGGTGGGAGTGTTAAAGAATCCCTTTGGTTCTATCTTGCACAGAACTATGGGTACACTCGAGCAAACGCGGTTTCAAACCTTCAAGGCTTACAGGCAGCTCTAAAAAAATTCTTTGGGGCAGAAGGTTACAATTTTTTAAACAACCTTTTCTGCCAGAACCTCTCTGAAGTAACTGGAGAAAAAATAGAGGCAACCACTGATTTTATCCAGTATGTTGATGAAATGCTGATTAAAGCATAAATTTTATGGGTTACCATTTGTCCCGTTTACTTAATGCTTCTTTCTTGGACTCTTTTGTCATCTCTGCATAAATTCCCTTTACATTAGGCAAAACAACACTTAACCCGTTGCCAGCAACGCTTTTAACAGTAGGAATCTTCACCAACCGAGCCGCCCTTGTCACAGGAACATACTGGATAAAAGTGTCTTTTTGGGTATGATTGAATTTTTCATTTTGCCAAGTTTCAAATATTTCCACTTTAATCAGATACTGCCCCTCAGCAATGCCTTTCATATCTAAAATGCTTGGAAACTCAAAGGTATCCGTGGCAAGCGCCCCTTGGGGAATGCTGAGTACTGGGGACGTTAGCAACTGGTTTTGGAAAAATAAGTCAAGATGTAGCTTTGAAAAATGAATCCTTGATGGATGCAAACTAAAGCACACGTTAATTTTTAACTCATCTTCTTTTATTGCAAAGCCAACTTCGTCGATGGTGATTGTTTTTTGGGGTTTTTGTGCTTCCTGCACAGGTGGTTTTGGGGTATATTGCTGCTCTAATGTAAACTGTTTAGACTACACAACATGTGCTTTCATTTTTTCTCTTTGAGTCTGATTTTTGGTTAATTTAGTCATGCTATGACCTACGGAAGGTTTCAAACTGGATTTTATAGGTGCTCTGTTTCCAGAGAAAATCAAAGGATTTATGCTCAGGGTCTAAAACCTCAATTATTTTAACGTAAGAATCAGGAACAATAAGGATTAGGCAGAAAAACTCGCCGTAATGCTCTCTAAAACATGCCAGCTTAAAGAGGATTTCAGGGAGATTATTTTTTATGCCGTGAGGTTCAAGCAGCACTTTTCTGCCCTGAAAAGTGAACTGGGGGAGCAGAAAATCAGGCTTATACGTCAAAATGGGATTATCTTTGGAAAGAGAAAACTCCATAAACTCATAATTAAAAATCACCTGCTGACTGCGCAGAAAATCATAAACGTCAAGCTCCAAAGCCGAAAAAGCGCCCGGTTCAATGCGTTCGCCGATTCTGTTGTAATGATAAACCACCGTTAAGTACTGCATAAGCGGCTGTAGAAACTCTTGATGCTTTTTAATGAAGAAGCAAATTGATTTTTCAACAGAGTTAATTGTTAAATCCGAGTATTCCAGCCAACTGCCCAGAACATAGAAGGGAAAGTCAACCTTTGCAGGGTCGTGTGGGAAAAGGGTTTTGGCGAATTGGGCGAATTTTTCTGCGTCTGTATCAAACTCTTTTGTGCTGTCCCACCAGCTTTCCGGCCTGTTTTTTGCGTTAAGGTCAAAATGCAGGTTTTCTTTACTGCTTAAACCCAAGGCTACGTAAACTCTGAAGGTAGCAGTGGTGAGGGGCGCCATTAGGTCTTGGGGGCTGAACTGGAAAAGCCCAAGGTCAGGCGCGTAACGGGTCATCCAACGCAGATACCGCCACGACTTGGATTTATGCTGCTTGTTCATTCGTCTAACACCATAGGAAAGTTGTTGAACGAAATCTTTGGGTTTAAGTCCCCGCTCATTTAATAGGCTCGTATAAGCCAAAAGGTCACCGTTGGCTTTTTGCGCAACAAACTTGTTTACTGAACATAAAACCTCTGGAATCTGCGCTTTTTCTAAGCCTAAGCGGTCAAGCATCTGAGTTTTTTCCTCAAACAACTGGATTTCCCGCTTAAAATCGGCGGTGGTTTTAGATTGGTAGAGTTTGCCACCAAGGGTTTCGTGTAGGTGACTGAGTAACATTCGGATGTTTCTGGGGTTACCTGTTAGGCTGTAGTCGCTAATAGATGCTGCAAGCAAAAAATAGTGTGCAGCTTCCTTTTTTGTTTCGTAACTTTTTAGGGGCATGAACCATAGTTTGGGTTCACGGTTTGGGTCAAGCTCAAAGTCCACTATGTCACTGTAGGTATCTACAAATTTTATGAGTAAATCTTTAAGATCGTGGGTTACTTCTTGGGTCATCAAAGGAAAAAAGGCATGGTGTCTTAATTGTTTTCTCCCAATTTCCATGAAAGGGGCAAGAGTTAAAATCCACAGAACAACACCATGTAGGCATGGTGCAGATACGTGCAATCCTGTTTGATTTAGATAACACCTTAGCTGACTTTATCGCCATGAAACAGCAAACAGTCAAAGCAGCCGCCAACGCCATGGTCAATGCAGGATTACAGATGAACACAACGCAAGCATATGAGCAGCTTTTGAACGCTTACTTTGAGTTTGGAATAGAATCTGACCGTGCATTCTCGGATTTCTTAAAAGACAACGGCAAATTTGACCACAAAATCTTAGCCGCTGCAATCAACGCCTACTTAGAAGCAAAAAAAGATGCACTAAAACCCTACCCAAACGTCCAAACAACACTAGAAACCTTGCAACAAAAAGGCATGTATCTCTCAATCGTAACAGACGCCCCAAAAACTAAAGCCTACCAGCGACTCCTAAGCATGGGGCTTGAATCCTATTTCAAATTCGTAATTGGCTTTGAAGACACAGGCAGCAGCAAAACCACGGGTTTACCCATCCTGATGGCATTGTCAATGTTGCGAAAAGAAATGCCTAACCTGCCCAGTAGCGAAGTCTTGATGGTGGGGGACTCCATTGAAAAAGACATCAATCCAGCCAGAAACCTTGGCTTAAAAACTGCATTATCTAAATATGGGCAACAATTTCCTGAAAAAGGAAGCGCCGATTATGAACTGTACGAATTCATGGATATCTTACAAATTCTAAGTTGAGTTTTGCCTTTTTTATGGGCAATCTATATGAGGATAAGCACAGAAAAATTTAGTATTAACTGGTGGCTGTGTTTGCAGAAAAAAGGACCCCTATACATTCTGCCTTGGCGATGCACTTTCCAATGCAACTTTGGCTGTGCACACTGCACTTCAGCATGTAGCGCCGCGGCTCAAAACGAAATGAGCACTAAAGAAGCCCTAAAACTGGTGGACCAAGCATACGAGTTTGGCGCAAGCTTTTTTGGAATAACCGGCGGAGAAGCACTGCTACGCAAAGACCTCTTTGAAGTGCTCACGTACGCCCATAAATTAGGCATGGGTACAAGCATAATTACGGATGGCAGGCTTTTAGATGAGAAAGCTCACGATTACATCGTTAAAAACGAAACAAAAGTTTCAATCAGCATAGACGGCGGCAAAGTAACCGATGATGCCGTGCGAGGCGTGGGCTCTTATGATGCATCCGTTAAAGCAATAGAGCGCCTATCCAAAGATAACCTGCTCAACTGTCTCGTGTACACTTTGGTTAACACTGACAGCAAAGTCACCAACGTTAACGAAGCCGACTTCAGAGACGTGCTGGATTTAGCTGCAAAGTATGGGGCGCGCTGGGTAATTTATCACGGCATGATTCCCTACAGCAAAGAAAGCCTCAAAAATGTGCCTTCTCCCGAGCAGAATGAGTGGGCATGGAACAAACTCTACGATTTAACCATCGAGTACAAAGGAAAACCTGGGCTTAACGTGTATTATCCCTCATACGCGCGTGTTGCTAAGCAGCGGGGAATACCTGATTGGGATAACTGGTATAATCACTTCTTTTTGGGCAGATGTTTCTTTGGCAAATTCATGAGCATCGCAGAAAACGGTGATGCTATCCCCTGTAGTTACAATGATGTGCACCGCTTTGGAAATACCCAAAAACAGTCCATGCAAGAAATCTGGGACACACTGCAAAATAGTGAACTATTCACTCAAGCTAAAGACAAAAACCTGCTCAAGGGTAAATGTGGTGTGTGCGAATTCAAAGACATCTGCGGCGGATGCAGAACCTCAGCGTACTTCTACACTGGAGACCTGCTGGGTCCTGACCTGCAATGCGCATATATCCCCAAAGCCTTAAGAGAAAAATAAGGTAATTTTTTCCTTCTTTATCCTGTTGTGTAGTTGATTGTGACATCGTAGAGAACAGGCGTTACGGTGTTGTTGCTTGTGGATAGTGTGGCTTCGTATTGTATCCAACGGTTCTGGTTAACACTGAGTGCTGAGTTGCTTGTATCATAATATTGTGACCATTCAGCAGATGATAGCTCGGCTTGTGAAGCGGCGGTTCTTACTCTGAACTGCACTGATGTTTCATTGGATGTTAATGCTGTCCATGAAATCATGTTCCAGTTAGTGTAGGCTGAGCCAGAATCAAAGGCGGATGAAACAAGCGTTCCAGAAGCGGCGTAGTAATAGGTGGGTTCGCTGACGGTTAGGCTGGTGACGTTAACCCAGTCAAAGCTTGCATTGCTGACGCCAAATGATTCAAAATTGATGAGTCCGCTTGAGTAGCTGTCATCGTTTACGTTGAATTTTAAGTCGTCGTCATAGTAGCATTTGATGTTTGACCCGTTAAACTCCATCTTTACATTGTGCCAGTTGGTATCGGTTGTTAGAGAGGTTTGTCCAAGCAGAACTCCATATATGTCATTCCACGAACTGAATTTAAACAGGTAAGCCATGTTTGGACCACCTAATGCGGGGCATATCATCAATGAGTACCGTGAGCCTGTTGCAGGGTCGAGTCTTGCGCTAAGTTCGCCTGTGTACTCTCCGCTGATATAGCGTACTCTGGTTTCAACTGTATAGTCAGTCCATGAAGAGTTGCCCGCGTAGGTTAAAATCACGTTATCCGAAGAACCAACCATGTTATAGCAGCCATCGCTGACCGTCCATGAACCAGAAAGAACCGTCCATTGATTACTTGTCCATGTTGCATTGCTGAAATCGTCCGAAAAGAGCACTGTCGGTGCGCCAGGGTCCTGCTGTAATGAAAGCATTAATTGCCCCGGAACCGATACTGCATCAAGACTGCTAAGTACACCTGCTTGAAAATCTTCTTGGCTTGTTTGAACCCAGTCAGCTGAGGTATCTATGCTGTATGTTATTGTGACGTCGTAGAGGATGGGGGTAACTTCAGTGTTGTTTGTTAGCAGTTCTGCTTGGTATTGTATCCATTGATTAGGACTGCTGGATATTGCGGTGTTGTTTGTGGTTATGTAGCTTGACCAGTCAGCTGAGGTTAAGCCTTCTTGTGTTGCTGCTGTTCGGGTTCTAAACTGCACTGCAGTACCCTCAGGCGTATTTGCGGTATAAGAAAAGTGGTTCCAGCTTGTATTGCTATTTTCTGAATCAAAAGCACAAGATGTCAATGTTCCCTGCGTGTGATAGACTGAGGGACCTGTTGGGAGGGTTGTAACGTTTACCCAGTCATAGCAGGCATTGCTGCTCCCGAAGGATTCAAAATTAATCATGCCCTCTGGTAAGCTGCTATCAGTCACGTTGAAAACCAATTCGTAATCATAGTAACATTTGATACTTGATCCGTTTAGCTCCATTTTCAGCAGATGCCAGTTGGTGTCTGTTGTAACTGAGGCTTGACCCAGCATTGTTCCAGTAATATCCGTCCATGAATTAAACTTTACAAGATAAGCAACGTTTGGGCCATCAGTTTCAGGGTCTGGACAGGTGAAAAACGTGTAGCGGGCTCCCGTGTTGGGGTTGAAACGTGCTCCAATGGCGCCTGCATATTCCCCGCTGATATAACGTTCACGGGCTTCAACAATGTAGTTGCTCCATGAAGCGTTGCCGCCATACGTTAAAAGCACTGTACTTGGGGCACCAGCCATGTTGTAGAATCCATCGCTGACCGTCCATGAACCAGAGTAGACTGTCCAGTTGCTGCTTGTTGAAGTGGCATTGCTAAAGTCATCAGAAAAGAGAACAGAAGATTGACCTGTTTGAGACATTGCAAGGCTGAGTTGCCCTGGAACGCTAGTTGCATCAAGATTGTTTAGGGTGCCTGCTTGGAAGTCTGCTTGGCTTGTTTGAACCCATGTGCCACTGCTCTCTGAATCGATGGAGTAAAGAACTGTTACTGTAGAGGATTGACCTGACTGCACTTTAATTGTTTCACCAAAAAGGCGATAATCTGAAGACGGAGATCCGTTTAAGAAAACCTGCAAGCTGCTTACAGATTCCAAGTCCACGGGCAAATTGACATCCAATGCAATGTCTGATGATGCCGCCCCCGTAACGGTTAAGGTTAGGTTGTATAGTCCATCTGATATTTCAGTGAACTGAGGCGTTATGGCGGCTTGCTGTCGGATTTGGTACCAATCACACAGTAGCGCGGGTGTAGCGTTCCACATGTAGGGTTTTGAGAGGCAAGACGTGATGAAAGTATAGGGCATGCCTGATTCTGAGGAACTGTGGCTATATGGACTAACTAGTAAGCCTCTGTTGTAGTAGAAATCGACAAGATCAGGCATGTCGTTGGGTGCATAGTATGCTATTTCTTCCATGTTTTGGCAAATGTTCCCTGAACTGGTTATCCATCGTGAGAAAGGTATTTGCAGAAAGCCGTAGGTTTTATTTTCGGTCACCAACGAGAACCCAAACTGCGGGAAAGGTGCCGTTGTAAACTCGCCGGAACTGGAAATCCCCACGTCATCTATAACTTGGAAGCTTTCATCCCAGCACGCTTGTCCACCGGGAGAAACCCAAATGTCAGATCGACTTCCAACCCAGTTCTGCAAATCAACAAATGATAACACAATTGACTCATTAGCATAAGCCATACCATCGGTTAACCCCGTTGGAAAATTAGCTAAGCAATCATCTAAGGTCCAGTGGTAATACTCGTAATCGCCATATTGTACCTCTGGTTTCCATAGTGTGCAGTTTAATCCTCCATTATGAGACCCAACTTGAGCACCTAACTCGTAAGCCTGCTGAATGATACTGATTAAGGATGCATTATTCGGTGAATCCCTGACATCACCTGTAACAATGTAGTATTGAGCGGTTAATCCCAGATTTTTTTCTGTTTGAGCAGAGGAGAGCATCCAATTTACAGCATCAAAAGAGAAGTCCATGTCATGCCGTATGATAAAAGCAGAGTTGTACTGGTAGGGCCAAGGACTAAGTTTAACTAAGGGTACATTGAGGGTTTGGAAGGCCCATGAAATGGCTTGGCGGATAATTAGGTACTCGTAAACCATGGGGCTGTAGAGGCTATATGACGCTAAAGGAGCCAGTTCTGAATTGTAAATAAACCAGCCAGCATTATGCTACTTAATCGCAAACATGATTCCCCCGTCAATGGTCATTAGAACCTGTGCTGGACTAACCTCCGTCACCGATGTCATCCAAGCATAATGTGGTTCAGCTTGGTAATCATCTAACTTCACCAGCGTATGGTCCTCCAAGGGCAACCGCCAATTCAGGTTAACGTTTGCAGGAACACAGTTTACCAGTTGATGGTCCGCTACTCTTCTTGCAGTTTGAACCGGGGCCCAATTGTTTGGCGGCAAATTGGCAGAGCTTAAGCCCATTTGAGCAGATAAAGCAAAGTCACTTCTTTGAGTGCCATCTTCATACCTTGTCCACGATGAGGCACTAGCGTAGAGGAATCCGCCTGCGCTAACATAATTGTTTAGCTGGGTGGCTTCTTGGTCTGAGATGCATTCACAGGCTATACTGAAAAGTATCGGATATGTGGGTGTGCCTGAAGTCATCAGTTCTCCTGCTTCGATTTGGGCATCTGAGACTTCGACGAAGGGGGTTCCGTCGGATTTGAAGGCTTCTTTGAGCATGGTGTATAGTGCAAAGTAATTCCAGGAGGTATATGTCCAATGTTCCTGTGTGTATTCTGAAACGTGTATGGCGACTATGGGTTTAGTTTGAGGGATTGGCTGCGCGTTTACTGTTTGGAAAATCAGTGTACTGGTTAATAATGTGGGAATTAAAAAAATACAGATTATCAGATTATTTTTTTTATTCATCAAAACACCTCTAAAATGGAAACTATTTTTTCAACTTAACAGTTGCTTTTAAAAATTAGTTACCGTCCTACATGTTAAGGGGTACTGATATATTTAACTTGTTGATTACACAAGCGAGCAACAAACAGCTAAAAGGTATTACAACAGCTGTCATGTCAAACAGATATACAACATTTTCAACACAAAACAGGTTAAAACAAAACCAAATTAACGCTAAATTAACGCCAACATAGCGCTTAACCTGCTCACTTGTAAAACAGTTAAATCAAACTCCATACCAAAAAGATATTTCGATTTTCGACATATATCAAAGATGGATAGCTCAATTAGAAGGTAGGCTATCCAGAGGGAGTTTGAATGGCTAAAGAAGGTAAAAACCATCAAAAACCACTCGCACCACATCTGCAATGGCTCCAAACTTGGAAAGAGTCCGAACAAAACGTCTCAGAACTACCTAACTGGACACAAAAAATTATCCTCCAAAACCAAATAACAACAATGCAAAAAGCAAACCAAAAAAGCAAACATAAAAAAGTAAAAATCACCCCCGGAGAGCACAAGCAAGATTTAGTTCAAAGTATTGAAGGTGAAAACTAAAAATGCAGAGTACAGTTGCAACCCTGCTTCTGGTTACCTCAGCAGTTATGTTATGCTGTTTTGTGGTTAACTACGCAATAACTGTATCTGAACAAACAATACAAACAGAAGATAATCCCCAACTGGATAGATTACGCACCCTTGAAGAACTACTGCTAAACCAAACCAGCCAATTGCTAAACCAAACCCAAATTGGAATACCAAACGGTGTATTGCCTTAACTGAAGAAATTTGCCTTACATTTTGTGCCCATCTGAAACCACATACATTTAATTAGGCATTTTTCTTTTAGGAAATGGGCGAAGTTTATGCATCACTACAAAAAATATTTAGCCGTAGCAGGAGTAGGTGCAGCGATAACTGCCGTGGGCGTTGGAATGTTTATAAAAACCAAAAAAGAAAAACACTGAACCATCACCTACACCCAATTTCTTTGAATAAAACAGGAACAAAGTCTGGAGTTTTAAGTTTTAGAATTTTCCTCAAACAGATTTGACCGTTAACCTTCGAGATGTTATCGCAGTCGAAACTTTATCCGAATTGTTCCAGCACTTGTCGTCCAAAATTAGTTATTTCCACTGCATAAAAATTGTAAGGCGGCAGATTTTTCAAAGCATCTGGCACGTTCACCAGCAAAGATTTTGCCAGAATCCTAACGGCATCATTTATGGTTATAGGAGTTAAACCTGTTTTTTTATGTATTAACTCACCCTTCACTAATTCGCCTTCACTGAATTCTGAGAGGGCAACGAGAACTTTTTTTGCATCCATATCAATCATGTTAAAATCTTCAAGGTCAAAATCAGATATAGTCATACAAAAACCTCACTAGAAATAGTTGCAGGTTTCCAATAAAAACTATTTGAAAAAAGTAGCTGAACAGTTGAGCTGATGGGTTGTTATGTGTAGTTGGCTGTGACAGTTACATCAGTTGAGGGCACTGTGAATGTTGTTGCGGTTTTTGTTAGTCCATCACCGTTGGTCCAGCTTGAGAAGTGATATACAGCATTGTCCCACCCCTTTAGAGGCGAAGAAGCAACAACTGTGTGTGTTGAACCAATTGTCCAAGAAAACTTTGTGTTGGCTACGTCCCATCGGTCATAGTTAACACCATCAATAGTGAGAACGGTTATGCCACTATCAAGCGTGTTCAAACCTGAACTTCTAAAACTCACATAAACTGTTGACTGCACATAGTTTGCTGTAACTGTGACGGATTCGTCTGGAACAGTGAAGGTTCCTGAAGCATCAACTAAGCCGTTGCCGTTAGTCCAATTATAAAACACAAAACCCTTAGACGGAGTATCCCACGTGTAAGCTGGACTTAAAGCTTCAACAGTATGGGTATCTCCTGAAACCCAATTGAAAGTTAAATAATCTACCCATTTATGCGAAACCCCATCAATTACGATACCTTGACCATCAAAATGAGTTAAATTGGTTGCGAATCTTATGGTGACTGGTATTCCGGGAACTGGTGTTGCCGTTGGAGTGGGCGTCGCAGTTGGGGTTGGAGTGGGCAGTGCAGGAGTAGAAGTAGATGGAGTACCCGATGATGGAGAGGCAACAATGGAAGTGCTTATTTGATTACCGTCTGCAAAAATCACTTTTACGGTGTATGTTTGACCTACTGTCAAAGTTTGACCTGCAATGCTAAGAAAGGCTACATTTTCAGATGGGATAGTGGGGGTCCACACGGCAGGGGGAGTTGTGTTGTTTGTGACAGTTACGCCTTGCACATAAATTTTGTTAATAGTGATAGAATCCATTCCAGCGTTTCTAACGTATAACCGTATAGTTCCAGTCGTGGAATCTGCTGAGGCAAGATCAATTTGGGGCATGCCAACGCCAGTCGAACCCAGCCAGCCTGTAACAAAAGCATAAAGCGCAACTCCGGAAACCACTACAATAACCACAAGTAACAAGGTGCCAATAATTGGTGAAATAGCTCTTGTTTTCTTCCACAGGTTATACATAATCATTCCATGTCTATTATTGTAGTTAGGCTATTGAACTGCTTTAAGTCTTACGAATCACTAATCAATATCGGGGAAAACCTTATAAAAATTTATCAAAACCGCATTCTTTTCTTATGCTTTTGTCTCAAAACAAGAACAGCAACCACTATAGCAACAATCACCACCACACATATCAAGAGCCAGACAGGAATCGTTTGGCTCACAGGAGCACCAACAAAAACAATTGACACTTCATGCGTACTAAAATGCGTTACATACCAAACATAATAGTTCTCTGCATCCTGAGTATAACCTTGGTCTGCACATAAAACGCCATCAACATAAACCTCTGGCGCGTCCCCGTTGGGTATAGCATTTTTAGGTATAGTAACGTTACCAAACCCAACCTCACCAGGTTCACCAGAAATCATAAAGGACACAGAAGTGGTAGCGGATGTTTGATTTGTAGTTATGACAACATTGCTCATTTGAGAAACTGTGATGTTTCCAGATATTGTAAGATAAACAATTTGACCAGTATCTGTTGTAGCTTGAATTGTGCCCGTACTTTCAGTAGGGGTTGGTGTAGGAGTGACTATTGGGGATGCCGTTGGAGTAGGCGTACTAGGTCTAAAGCCTCCGCCACCCCCACCGCCGCCTCCGCCCCCACCTGAAGCGGAAGAAAGGGTGATTGTATCATTGTACGTGTTAGAAACTAGTCCAGCGTTATCCCTGACCTGATAGTAAACAGTTTTTTCACCAGCACCCGAAGTTAAAACCCAAGACTTCGTAGAAGAAGCAGTCTCCCAGGCACTCCAACTAGAATCATCATTGCTGTAGCGGGCTTGCCCAACCCCAGAGGTTGCATCAGAATATGTTAAAGTCAAAAGTACACTTGTAGACCCAGTGCTTAAATCATTAAAATTAATCACAACAGAACCAGTGGGACTAACAGTGTCCAAAACAATAGTGCCCAAAAAAGAATCAGACACAAAACCAACATTATCCCTAACTTGGAAATACACCGTCTTGACACCATCACCCAGAGCTAAAACCCATGCCTTGGCTGTTGCAAACGCTTCCCAGTTAGTCCATGTTGAACCGTCACTGCTAAAACGCATCTGGCTTACGCCTGAACCACTATCAGAAGCAGTCAAAGTTAAAGTGACATCAGTGGAAGTGACATATTCATCACCTGAGTTGATAATAATTGACCCCAAAGGACCTGAAGTATCTAAAATTATTGTGCCACTGTACGTGCTTGAAATTAAGCCAGCAGCATCTTTGATTTGATAATACACGGTTTTTGTGCCATCATCAGAAGTTAAAGTCCAATCCTTACTTGCAGATGTGCCTTCCCAACTGCTCCAAGAAAACCCATCATTGCTGAAACGCATTTGGCTAACCCCAGAGCCACTATCAGAGGCAGTTAAAGTTAACAAAACACTCGTAGAAGTTGTGTAGGCATCACCGCTGTTAATAACAATAGAACCCGACGGGTTAGCAGTATCTAAAATGATGGTTGCAGAATATGAAATGGAAGTGAACCCTGCGTTATCCTTCACTTGATAATAAACGGTTTTTGTCCCATTACCATCGGAGAGCATCCAAGTTTTACTTGAAGCCACATTTTCCCAACTGCTCCATAACGTGCCGTCATTGCTAAAGCGCATTTGGCTCACTCCCGAACCCTCGTCAACCGCCGTTAAGGTTAATGTTACGTTTGCAGAAGTGGCATAAGCATCCCCATTGTTGATTATGATGGAACCGGTGGGAGCAGTGGTATCTAGCACAATTGATGCGGAGTAGGTATCTGATACAAATCCAACGTTATCTTTGACCTGATAGTACACTGTTTTTTCGCCATCACCTGCACTTAACACCCAAGATTTGTTGGTAACTGGGCTTTCCCAAGACTCTGTGTCCCAGACGTCATCATTGCTGAAGCGCACTTGGCTGACTCCTGAACTGCCATCAGCGTAGGTTAGTGTTAACGTGACGCTGGTTGAGGTTGTGTAGGCATCTCCATTATTGATGAGTATCGAGCCAGTTGGGGAAGTTGTATCTAAGAGTATAGTGTCTGAGTATGTTGAAATTAAGCCTGCATTATCCTTTATTTGATAATAAACGGTTTTTGCACCATCACCAGATGGCAGGTCCCACGATTTAGTTGAAGCAGGAGTCTCCCATGCACTCCAGTTTGTTCCATCGTTGCTATACCGAACTAAACTAACTTCTGACCCCACATCTGAATAAGTCAAAGCTAAAGTTACAACAGGCGAGGTTGTGTATGTATCCCCATTATTAATGACAATAGAGCCCAAGGGCGGGATTGTATCATGAATTGAAAAGCTGATGTCCTTTGTTCTGGAATCCGAGAAGACAACATAAGGGTAGCATGTGCTGCTTGAAAAGTGATAGTTAACACTGAGCCCCGACCCTACCCAAGAGTCACTGACAACAATAGTAGGTCCCCAAGTTGTGGGCTGTGAGCTGTCTGATGCTTTGTATTCTGCAAATTGTCCCGCCTTGCAGATGGCATAAATTGAACCACTGTCACTACTAGTTAATGATACCGCTTTTTCATCTTGTGAACTGGAGGCAAAAAGAGAGAGTCCTTTGGTCCAAGTGGATCCCTTATCGTTACTGTAAGAATAGCAAATGTTACTGTCACTTGCACTAAATTGATACTGGAACGCAACCATAACAATATCATCGCTATGTGTTGCGGTAATTGAAGGAAATTGACAATCATTTGTTAAGCCATCAATATTGGTGAATTGGCTCCAAGTAGACCCAAAATCAGTTGACCTCTCGACCCTAATTTCGCCTGAACTATCAAAGTCCACTGTATATCGATAAGCAATGTAGAGGTAACCTTGAGCATTTGTTAAGCTTGTTTGAGTATACACATTGCTGTCTGGCCAATTGCCATGTATTTTGCTATTTGTCCAAGTGGCGCCGTGATCTGTTGATTTAGCGAACATCAAGTCGCGGTCGTCGTTATTGTAGACGCACTCATAAGAAATGTACTGACGATTGAAACCGCCATACTGATATTCGCTACTTATGGAAGGGAAACGGTAATCTTGCCCAGAATCACTATCAACACATACCCAACTCCAAGAACTATCACAGTACCTTAAAACCCAGATTTGATGCTCGCTTGCAGAAACTTCGAGTTCCGCTGCAACATAGATGTCATTGTTGTAGGGGTCAATTGCTATTGTCGGATTCAGTAAATTGTTGTAATCAGAGTATCCTACAATTGAGGTTGACCAAGTTTGTCCAGTATCTGTTGATTTCTCAACAAAAATACCGGTATAGCCTGACAACTCATAGAAGTCCTGATAGGCAACATAGATGTTTCCTAAACTATCGGTTGCTGTGGCAATTTTTCCATCAATAGAATCTTGGTCTGTATTAACAGTTGCAGGGTTTGTCCATGTTGTTGTGAAAGGAGCCAAAACGATGTTTAAACATACGCTACTTCCCGCTGGGATTGCGCAGGGAGCATCTTGTGAGTTAGAAAGCTCCACTGAATATCGTGACAGCGTTGTTGAAGTGATTCCATAATTAGTAATTTTTAGAAAGAAGTTTTGGTTATCGACACTTGACACGTAATTTTTGAATTCAGTTATGTCAATAACAAATTGGTTATGGTTTAGTTGCTGGGTGCCACCATTAATGAAGGCTGTCAAATATTTCGTACATATAGGTGAACCAGGGGTTCCCATGCCTAACTCTATAACCAAATTACCCCTTCGTCCATCTGTTAAAGTAAATGACTCAGCTAATTGGGGCGTGTAATCAATCACATCGTTATAGACATAACACGTTTTAACCCATTGCTTTGCCGCTTCATAGGAAATCCAGTAAAAACCATCAGGAACATGTTCACCAGTAAAACCTACGCCCCACGAATTTGCAACTTTAAATGCCCCATAATGTGTGACCCCATTTTCTGTGTATGCCAAGTTATCATCGTAACCTACGATTGTGTTTGCATGGTTTATGGTGGGAGAGTAATAGTTGTCAGTAGTCCACATGTCGTCGCTTGTCAGATACGTAAAGCGTCCTGCACCAACCCCGATAGACGCCAAGTTTCCTGAGGCAATCCAATTCTTCAAAGCAGTGATTCCGTTATCGGTTGTGATGTCTATATATTGAAGACTTGAGGCAGCACCACGGTATAATGTTGCTTCCGTCCATGCATCCCCCGAAGGCCAAGACGTGTAATCACTATCTGAATAAGGCATTTCTTCCCATGAACACAAACCAAGGTTACAGACCAAATCAATAGCAAAAGAAACACTTGAACCAGAATCAACCCCTCCATTAATCAAATTGTACAGAAAAGCAGGACTCATTATTTTGCTCTGAAAACTTGTGGTCTGCCATGCAGCATTAGAGACATCCCAGTTGTGCTCTTTGGCTTCTTGGAATGTTTTCATGTAATATGCAATTGACCAAGCCGTGCAGGAGCCCTGTTGACCTTGATTGCCTATTGGGGGAAACCAAATGGATGCTGATTGGTCAATCGAGGTGGGTGCGCTGAGCCCTGTATTTATTGTATCGATTAAAGTCAAGTTTTCGGCAATCAAGTCCCATTCTTGCTCGGTTGGAGGACAAAAACCGGTTCCGTAGCCATCAATTATCTGGCTATAGTTTTTTCCTTCTTCGTAAACTCCAATTTCACTTTTAAGCTGGTTAATCTCTGAGGGGGTTGCTATATGTTTGCTGATGCTTACGCTTCCAGAGGAAGTGTACAGTTGTGTGTTCGTGTCTTCGCTAGGTACAGCCAAACTTGCTGAAGTATTTTTATCTGTTGTATTGGCACCTAAGGCTTCAGACTCTTGAACTATAGATACAAAGAGCAAACAACAGAAAAACAATGCTATTAGCAAATTCAATAGCGATTTTTTCAAGCAATTCAACTTCCTTAAGGAACTACTTTACAGGTATTCAAGTTCTATAGGGTTAACAGGCTCATTTTATGCAAAGGACACTTTATGAATCTTTCCAAAATCAAACTGAAAACGGGCATCTTTGCAAACAACTTAGCCTTGTTTGTTTCTAACTAATTTTCTTTATAGTCTTTAACTTTCTATAAATTAGCCATATCATAACGCCAACAACAATTAAAACTGTAACAAACAATTCAGCATAAATATATTGAGCCTCAATAGCCGCTGAAGTTGGAGTTATTGTCTGATTATTTGTAGGTTCTGTAGATTGTGTTGGCTGTTGAGTAGTGGTTGGGCTTGATGGTATTGGTGTTGAATCTGAAACTGTAAAATCTGTTTCTTGGAAGGCAGCCCAATTAACTTGGTTAAATGACAGCATATTTCTTTCGTTTCTAGCCCAAACAACTAAGCTGTGAGAGCCATAAGTCAAATTTTCAATAGCTATACTGCCTTGATAATACCCCGCAATGTATGAAAGAGGTACTTTTATTGTTTTAGCTACTACTTCATCATTATATGTAGATTGCCAATAACTTGCCTGAGTCCATAGTGCATCCACAACTTTTTCCTTTGGATAATCAACTAAACAGCCAGCAAATATGTATTCTTCAAATAATGTTCCGCTCCAAACTACAGAGTATCCTGAAGGCGCTTGAATCTTAAAATTTAGTACAATTGTATTTTGGTCTAGTTGTTTTATAGAATTCAAGATTTCAATATTATCATTTGTACCATAGACATCAGTTTCTTGTGCTGCAACAAAACCAATGAACCCCAAAGAAGAAACTAAAAGTACTGTCATTAGCAGCAGTACCATGCTTTTGCTAAGTTTCTTTTTTACTGTTTTCACCTTCTACTCTCAATTTCAAACTATGCTTCCTATAAACAACCAACAAAGCAACAGCAACAATAACGGCTCCTGCAATACCGCCAGAAAGAAGTAGTGGTGTTCTTGAAAATGAAGTATTGGGTATTTGGGAAGTCTGGTTCGTTTGTGCTGCTATTACTTTGAAATTTACTTGAGCGTCAAAGGATTCATCAACTGGAATGGCATAATACATCCAACTGAGATGGACCGCACCAGTAATTTGAAGTGTATGTTCACCTTGCGCCAGATTGTTTAAGACTAATCCTCCGCCTGTAGGTAATGGCGCATTGTAAATTCTTGAAGGCTCATCACTTGAATAACTCTCAGGAATCTGTTGTTGAGAAATCAGTTGCCCATCTAAATAGTACTTAACGATTGTTGAATTGAGCAAAAACCAATCATCGGCATTTCTATAAGTTATAGAAAATTGAACTGGAATGTCGCTACCATAAATAGAACCTTCAATAGGTGATTGAACCGTAAAAGTAGTAACCTTGTTTTCGCAGTTCACGTGAGGTACACAGCACATAAAAAGGGCAATGAAAAAACAAGAAAGAACCAAACAATCCTTACTAATTATCTTTGTTTTTCTTGGCAGTTAAAGCACCATATTTGGCTTTAACTTGTTTGAAATAAAAGGATTTTTGTCAAAGTTTCTTTACTTGGCTAAGTCAAACTTTCCTGACTAAACATTTCAACTACAAACAATGATAAGCAAACTCTCATCCTTGACTGTTATATTCATGTTTGCATGTTCCAGCCTGCTCGCCACCCAAAGAGGATAAGTATGGCGGGTCCGGAGGGATTTGAACCCTCGACCCTCAGCTTAGAAGGCTGATGCTCTATCCGTGCTGAGCTACGGACCCAATGGGCTTGAATAGTTGATACATTCACATATAATTTTACCTATCGCTTAACCCAAAAAACAAACCATAATTAAAGAAAAAAATGTCAATCTTCAATGGTTGCCAGTTTTTGTCCACACTTGATACAGTACTGTGAAGCCAGCTGGTTTTGTGCGCCGCAACGATGACAATACTTAACCTCTACGGCGGGGGCGGGTGGCGTGTAGAGGGGTTCTGGTTCAGGTGGCGGAGGTACGATTCGGAAAAATGAAGCCGCCAGCAAACCCCAAACCACATACTGCAACAGCCCAACTAACCCAGTGACGATGGTGAAGTTGGTTTGGGAAAAGGAGGTGTTTAGCACAAGTATAGCAGCTACTATGTCGATTACGGCTATGGTTATTGCGCTTGCCAGTAGCACTTTGGCGGTTGTCTTAAAGAGGGCCACGCCTGATTTTTCTGCAAGCACATTTAGGGAACGTATGAAAAACACTGCAAACATTACAGTTGCTAAGCCTGCAATTACGGGTTCAGAAACTGAAAGCAACTCAGACGTGAAAGATGGCGTATCGGCAATTGAAACTACGCTAACTGGGTTAGGGGTTAAGTTAGGGTTTAATTCTGAGGCACTAAACAGTAAAGCTGTGATACCTATGATTACTCCAACAATTGCGGCTGTTGCGATAAAGGCTATAGCGCCATATAGGATATTGTTGAATATGCCGTGTTCTTTGTAATCGCGTGATAGCCCAAACATGCTTACCAAAAAAAGAATTATTCCAACAAACCCTGCAAGACCAAGTAAACCACCGAAAACACCTAACACTAACCAATTAATCGTGCCTACGGCGGAGGCCGCGTTGCCTGCAACAGTTAAAACTGACCCGGCACCACTTACAACCATCAAAAGCGAGCCAACCATCCCTAACATGCGATTTGACGCAACAGTCACTTTAACCACCAACAACAGTAAGCAACGTTAAACGGATAAGCATTATGCCAAACAAAGCATCCACCTATTTGCCATCTATTAGGCTCCAAATAGAAAGTCTATGCAGAAACTATAGAGGGGAGGTCAATAGTGCATTTTCCAACCAAAAACAGTTCCGCCCTTAAAAGGGGGTTACTGGGGTTTTTGCAACCAATCCTCCAAAGCCTGACGCAGCTTCTCTGGATTTTCAAACACATGTGCGTCTTCGGTAGCTTCGAGTTTACGGGTTTGTTCAGCTTCTTCTTTACGTACGCGTAGTTTCATTTCTTTGCCATTTGGGAGTTTAGTGTAAATCACATTTTCCTTGTAATCAGTGGGCATAACGTAGAGGGGCACAAACGCTTTTAATCCCATGATTGCGGTGTTAGTGAGTAGGGTGTCGCCGATGCCGTTAACGATTTTAGCCACTGTATTTGAGCTTGCGGGGGCTATGAGGAATATGCCGTAGCGTTGGCTTTGCACCATCGCAGCAAGGAAAGGCGTGTTAGAGTTGACTTCAACCATGTATTTTGGGAAGGTTTCTTTGATGGTTTTTTCGAGGTTGTAGTATTTGAGCATGGTTTCGCCTGCTTTGGACGCGAACACTTCAATCGCTAAACTATCAGCGTATTTGGTTTTGATATCCTTCATTGTCTGCACGACTTCAGCGATTTTGTCTCCGCCACCGCTGATGCCCCATGCAATCTTGCGTTTCTTAACTTTAACTGGGCTTGACATCTGTTTTTTCTCCATACCGTTCAATGAAAACTGTGAATCGTTTAACTGTTTTTTTGAGGCTTCTAAACCCTTCCTCATCCGCCTTAACACTATCCAACGTGTCCTTAGTCCAAAACGTCGCGCCAAGATTCGCGCCAAAAAAGCCGCCGCTAACAGGAATAGCCCCATTTAGGATTAGGAAAGTGTGAATTTGGGTTAACGCCATTTCTTGTCCTCCAGCGCGGTCGCCGCCCAACGCGATGCCCATGCCGATTTTACCAAGGAAAAAGTCCTTGTCCGCTGCAACTGCCGCGCGGCAACGGTCCATGACGATTTTTGTTTGCGCACTGAGCATGCCGTTGTAGGAGGGTGTGGCAAAGATTATGCCGTTAGCCTGCTTCATGAGCTCGATGAGTTCAGCCATGTCGTCTTTGATTGCGCATTGTTTGTTTTTTAGGCAAAAATCGCAGTGTCGGCATGCGGAGAGGTTTTTTCCTCGGACAGTCCAGAATTTGGTTTCGCAGCCTTTTTCATTGAGCATTTTGAGGGCTTCATGCAAGACATGCTCTGTTGCTTGCGCTCGTGGGCTTCCGCAAACTCCTAAAATCATGATGACTCAACAAGAAAGCAATGCCACGGCTAAGCTAAAAAGATTACCTAAACCAAAAAATAAAAATTTAAAAAGAAAAGTTGATAGCGGATTAAAAAACCGCTTATTCGTTTTCGAAGTATTCCTCTGGCTTTGGTGGAATCGGGTTTAGTCCTCTGCGTTCACGAATCTTCTTAACGGTTTCCGCTTGCATCTGAGCAGGAACTGGCGCCCACCTGCTGAACTGTGTAGCCCAGAAAGCTCTGCCTTGTGTGCTGCTGCGGAGTTCATCAGCAATACCGAAAGATTCGGAAACTGGCATTTCAGCTTTAACGGTAATCATGTCTTCTTCGCTGGGCATGTCACTGATTTTGCCGCGGCGCTTGTTAACCAGTGTGATGACGGCGCTGACGAAGTCGCTTGGGACTTTGCATTCAAAGCTAATGAGTGGTTCGAGTAGGATTGGGTCGCTAAGGAGGATTGCGCAGTAGATTGGTCTCCAAGTCATTGGGATTGCTTGTGCTGGACCTCTGTGAACTGGGTCTTCGTGCAGGGTAATGTCTTCGAGGTTAATTTTTAAGCCGTAAGCTGGTTCTTTTGCCATTGGGGAAGTGTGAACTGCTTCTCGGAACCCTGATTTTATGTGGTCAATGATTTCTTCCACGTATTGGCGTCCTTTGATGCGGTTGCAGAGGATGTTGTTTTCTTCTACGGCAACTGCACCTTTGGCATCGTCTGGGTCCCATCCGAGGCTACGCAGGACCTTTGTGCGCACATCTTTGTTTTGCATGTCAGTGATTTTTTCTGCTTTGATTGCGTCAATGACTTCTTGTGATATTTTCTCGATGGTTATCCAGAGTTTGTTGTGTTTGTTGGGGCTTTTACCCATGATTGCTGGACCCTTGTAGTCGTGGCTGATGGTTTCGCGGAAGATGACGATTGGCTTGCTGAGTTTGACTTTTAAGCCTGCCTCTTGCAGTCGGTACGCGGTGATTTCAAGGTGAAGCTCACCCATACCTGATAGTAGGAACTCGCCAGATTCTTTGTTCATGGTGAAGTGAAGGTTAGGGTCTTCGGTTGTGATTTTGTGCATGACCTTGTCAAAGAGTGGTAGGTCTTTAACATCTTCAGGTTCAACAGCGACGGTTACGACTGGGTCAGAAACGTACTGTAAACCTTCAAAGGAGTGAATCTCAATTCCGGCTTCACCAATAGTTTCACCTACACGCAATGCAGGTAAACCTGAAATGGCGCCAATGTTTCCTGCTGGAACACGGTCAACAAACACACGGTCAGTTGCCATGCTCATGAAGACTTGCTGGATAGTGCCTTTTTGATTGGCGCTGACAAGTTGGACTTCTTTGCCTTTAGTGACTGAACCGCTAAAGATACGCCCGATGGCAACAGTGCCGCTGTGTGGGTCAACTTCAATGGTGGATATGCACATGAGTAAGGGTGCTTTGGGGTCAACTTTTGCCATGCCCTGTCCTACTGCACTGTCGAGTTCACCTGGCCAAATTTGTGGCTGACGATAGGGTTGTGCTTGTAGTGGACTGGGTAGGTGGTAGCAAAACATGTCAAGGATTGGTTCTGGCAAGGGTGCTTTCTTGCTGAGTTCATCAACTTTTTTACCAACATCTGTTGGGTCACCAGTGTATGCATCAATAATGTCTTGGAAGCTGATTTTCTTGAGCTTCATGTGGTCAAGGTTTAAGCCCCATTTGTGAAGGGCAGAACCAAAAGCCACACGGCTGTCTTCAATTTTAACTTGCCAGTCCTTTTTGTGCTCTGGAGGAGCATATTTCTCAATTAATGTGTTAACGCGGAGGAGAATCTTTGCGAATTTCTTTTGAATCTCCTGAGGTGTTAGTTTGATTTCTTTGATTAATCTGTCCACTTTGTTAATGAACAAGAGTGGTTTGACACGTTCACGTAGAGCCTGCATGAGGACGGTTTCTGTTTGGGTCATGGGTCCTTCAACTGCATCAACCACGACGAGTGCACCGTCGACGGCTCTTAGGCTTCTTGTGACTGCACCTGAAAAGTCAATGTGACCAGGTGTGTCGATGAGGTTAATGAGGTAATCTTTATTATTGTATGTGTGGACAAGGCTGACGTTTGAGGCGAAAACGGTCATTTGACGTTTCTGTTCAAGGTCCCAGCTGTCAAGGAATAGTTTTTGTCCTGCGGTTTGGGTGCTGATGATACCTGCGTGTGCAAGAAGGCTGTCTGATAGGGTGGTTTTTCCGTGGTCTACGTGGGCGATGATGCTGGTGTTTCGGATGATAGTGGGGTTGTCCATTAGTTTTACAATTTCATCTGTTTGTCTATAACGTGCCATTATGCAATCTTCCTTTTGATTATATTTGTTACTTGAAATGCTTGTTTTTTAATTAATTGTAGCATTTTTATTTCGCTCATGAATTGATAAGCTACAGGGAAATTGAGTTTGTAGCCTATTAACCTTATGGCAAAAAATTTTAAAACAAAAGGAGCTTTTTTGCAGGTGTAGCTAGACAAGTTAACCCTAATTTTTGAGTTTTTTGTCAAAAATAAAACAAAACTTGAAAAAAGAACAGTCATAGAAGAACAGTTTGGTTTTAGAACCTTATGACGATAGTTGAGTCAGGATTGAATTTTTGGTTAAGCCACCGTTTAATGTCAGGTTTTTTGCGCCAAGCCGATTCTAAAAGCCAGCAGCCACTCGCGTCAATGATAACTTGGTCAGGCTGGTTTTTAAGAATTATATACACATCACCTATAACATGCGATTTCGCAATTACACGCTCAACAAGTTCTGTTGAAATAGTGTCATCATCTAGTGGACGGATTAACTGTTTTTGTAGGCTGGTAAAATCGTCAATAGCTATAATTACAAAATTATTTTTCTGAACCTGCGCCCGCTCAATCTGCTCCTTGCTTAAATGAATCTTAGAAGCCACAACTGACTTAGCCAGCAACGAATACGCAAACATTTTCATTTCGCCATAATCGGTTACTTCTAAAATCGGCTGCTTCTTGGCATAAACAGGTTCAGGCGCAAACCTCAAAGAGGAATCCCTGATGATTTTTTTGACAATCAAAGAGAGGTTTCTGCCAACCACGTTATGCTCGTCAACTTCTTCTTCATTAATCAGATTCCTAACTTGGATTTGAGAATCAACTGTGATGTTTGGCACTGGATAAGAAACATACGCGGGTTCAGGCTCCACTTCTGGCTCAAGTTTTAACTCAACCAAGTCGCCATCAGTTACCCGCTGCTCCTGTTTTGTTTCTATTTTCGGCTCAGGTGACACCTCTGGGTTAAAGCTCACATGCATTACTGAAACGGGCACCGCTGGTTTTTCTTCAGGCTCTGCTGGAGTGGGCTCTTTCTCAACTTCAATGGGTTCTGGAGCGCTCAACTGTATCGTGGGAACCTGCTCAGGTAAGTCTTGTTTAACCACAACTGTTGGAGCGGTCTTTTCTTCAGCTTTTTCTTCTGGGATACTGAGCTGTATTTTTGGGGCAGGCGCAACAGGTTCAACTTGTCTCTCTTCAACCATGATTGGGGCGGGTGACTCCTCAACTTTGGGCTCCAAAAGGGGTTGTTCAGTATCCAGCGCAGGTGCGGGTTCGGGTGTCTCCGCTACGGCGACGAAGGGTTCTTGAATTTCAATGTTCTCGCTTTGACCGCCATCCAATTGTAAACTCACGGGCGCAACTGGTTCCTCGTTAACTTCTAAAGTTTTCGGCTCTACCTCTTCAACTTCCAAGGCAGATTCTTGAGCAAAATTAAGTTCTGCTTGGGGTTCAGGCGCTGATGCATCAGGGATTTCCAAAGGTTCCTCTTTAACCTCAACCAGTTCGCGGGTTACATCAGTTTTTTCAGGGACAATTACACCTCGCTCAACAGTTAACGGCAAAGGCAAAGTTGGAGTTGTTGCGGGCGTGATTGGTTTAATTTCAACAGACACCGCCAAAGGCGCTGGAACAGGAACTGGAGCGGGAACCTCAACAATTTTCTCCACAACCTTTTCAACCTCCACCACCTTTTCCACGATTTTCTCTACTTCAACAGGAACTTCAACAATTTTTTCCACTTCAACGATTTTAGGAACCTCAACCACTTTTTCGACGATAACAGGTGGTGGCGGGGGGTCATTGCGTTTGGCAACTAACTGTTTAACCTCGCCTGTTTCAACTTCACCTGCTAATCCCACCAAGTCCGATGCGTAATCGCGCAGTTCAAGCTCGCTTTTGCCGCAACGCAGACTGTGCATTTTTATGGTTAAGTCAAGGCGGTCAAAGCCGAAATGAGGCAGCAGGTTCATTGCTAAATCGCGGTTCTCGGTTAGCATATTGTTGAATTGTTCTGTGCCGATTAATCCTTCAATGTTACCTCTGCTTGCAACCACCAAAAGGTTCCTTTCCGTGTCTTGGCTTGTTTTGATTGGAACCCACACGTCCGTTTTCAGATTCGCCAACCAAACAACAGGTAATACTTCATGAGACTGCCCGCACGAACAAGTAACCAAAACACTCCGCTCTAAACTTGCATTCTCAGCAACATAGCTTGTGAAAAAATCAAAAAGCAGTCCTGCAGCTTCCTTGTCGCGGGAGATTTTTGCGGTTACCTCATTCCAGAGTGGCAACACGGTTACTGTTTGGTCTGGGGGGCAAAGGATTGTGTGTTCGCCATCGGAGATTATTTGGTTGCCAAACAGGATTGCCCGAAGCTTCTCTGGTGACAATGTTACTTCTTGACATTTTTGGGGAACCTCAAAAATAAACGCTTCAAACCCACGCATAACATCAATGAGTTGGGTTTTCTTTGGTTCCTCAACATCTAAGTAGACGCTGTTAAGGATTTTGTTTTCAGGATAAATTGCCTCAAACTTTTCATTCACCGCGTTTGGCATCAGCAAGCTTTCAATGTGCAAATCCTCAATGCGGGTCACGTCAAGGCTTTTTGTGACAACTGGGAAACCTGCCGACAGTCTACCATTTAGGATGCACCAGTGGAAAAGTTCAACCCAGCCAACAATCCGTTCCTCAGTTAAACTGGAAACCTGCGCGGGCAATGCAAGCGTTTCAGCAGAGAATAGTTGCTCTAAGAGCGTGTCAACTGTGAGGGTTTCTTTGATGTAGTCTTGAATTATTTTGAAGCCAGCAAAATTCTCGTGTACCAGTCCGCTGCGGATGGATTTGCCGATTTTAGCGTAAATGTCTTTGAGGTCAGAGGGTATGGGGTTTTGGGGGTCTTCAAGTACAAGTTGGAATTCGGCGCCTGTGCTTGCCATTTGCCTTTTTAAGGGTCCAACGATGTCTGTTTGGCTGGGCAGAAGGTACTTGGCAAAATCCACAGGAATCAGCTGCGCAGCATAAAACGTGTCGATTAACCCAAAATAGTGCAAAAGCAACGTTTGTGAATCTGTTTGGAATTCGTGGGTTAACTCATCAAATGTGTGCAGGCTATTTTCATAAAATAGAACTTGAACGATTTCGTTTCGTAAATCCACAAAAGAGTAAACAGAAACCGCCTCAGGAAAAACCCGTTGCACCTGAGATGCAGCAGAAACCCAATTGACAAACTCAGCTTTTTCAGGTACAGCTTTGCCCATTTCAACCAAAAAAGCACAGAACGCATCAAAACTTGAATCGTCCATGTCTTTGTCGTCAAGTTGTCGGCTGGGGAAAGTTGTGGTGTTGATTGTTTTCATGCCAGCATTTGTTTTGATAAGTGGGAGGCTGGAGATGATTTTTTGTACGGTGGGGTACTGGAGGTTGTTGATGTGGCTGACGATTGGGTTTTGGTAAAGATAACTTTGAGTTTGCGCTGATGGATATGGAATGATGCGGTATAGTCGGGTTAACTCGCGGCTTTCTCTGAACTGAAAGAGACGCTCAAGCAACGTGACGTATAACTCAAAACCGCTGCTTAAAAGCTCAAAGTTTTTTTGTGTATTCTCTAAGGAATCCCCATATGAATTGGCTTCAAATGCTGGACTGCTTATGCAGAAGGGCAAACTTGCAAGTTCAGATACGCCAGTAAGGGGCATGCTTGCAAAGAGTGGTTGAGCTTTTGATGTTTCGCTTACTCCTTCGTCGTCACAGAGTAAGCCCACTTGGATTTGGGGTTTATCATCTGATTTTATCAGGTAAATACGGGAATCATTCAGGGTAACTTTGCTTATGCCATTAGCTGTTTCAACCTTCTTTTTAACATAGGTTTGTGCGCCTACACTAATTTCCTCAATCGGGTTAAACGCCAACAGAAACTGTGCATTCTCAATAATCTGTGGAATACCTTCCGCGACGGCTTTGGCACCTAAATTATCCATCACCAGATATGCGTATTCAGTCCAGTATTCTTGACCCTGAGAAACCGCTTGTATATTGTCAAGCTGACTAAAGCAGGTTTGTATGGAGTTGGAGATTTCTTCGACGGTTTCGCCTGTTCGGTCAAGGTAGAACTGGAAAAAATAAACGCCCATGCCTTCCCGCAGAAAACCTCGCACCTTAGCTTTACGGCTAACCAGATGTGTCGCCAAAAAGTCCTTGCCGAATCCTTCTAAACTTTCAGAACGGGCATCATGAGAGGATACTTTGGTGCCATAAATGAGACCTTCCAGATTGTCAAAGGTGAAGTAGCCTGCATTGTGCCTAAACACGAAAACTTTGCCGTCATACTCAATCTCGATTTTAAGACCCTGCTTGCCCCTTGCCTTAGCAACATCTCCCGCGTTTTGCATCAAACAAAAAATCCACTGTTTAAACGATACTGGTCCGTTACCGTCTCGGATTTTTTCGATTGATGCCAAGATGTCTTGGGCTGCACGCCTCGCTACGAGTTCAACTGCTGAATCTTTGGCTTTCTCCCCTAAACGCACCTTTTCGCCCCCTCACCGTAACTAACGCTTGCTCGGTTAATGCATATTTAAATTAACCTTAAATAGATTGGGATAAAATCAAAAAAGAATAGCCTTTTAACTAGCAGGTATGCTGGAAAGGTCAGATTTTTGTTATCTTCCGTATCAAACTTCAAAATTTAATTTGGTGCCTGCTGGGAAATCGTGGACTTTTTCTTGTCCAAATTTTTCCTTTAACTGACTGATTACTTTGTTGCCGGTGCAATGGCACAAATATAATTCAGGCAGCCCATAAAGGTCTTTTAGGGTTTGTGCAACATGCTCCACATCTTGCAGTGAATATTCTGCCATGTGGGTACCGCCGATTATGGCGGATATGTTTCTTTTGAACAGTGTCGTGGCTTTTTTGCATACGTTTAGAATTCCAGCGTGACAGCAACCCATAATCAAAACCAACCCATCCTTTGCATTCAGCACCAAGGATAAATCATCAACCACAGCGTCCCAGCAGTATGCTCCATCCACTTTATGCAACACCCCAGTAGCAACCCCCTGCTTTTCTAATCGTTCGCTGAGTGGGATTTCCCCTGTTGTGTAGAGGTTAGGCAAGACTTCCATTGGTTTGGCGCTTAATTGAAGTTGCATTTTTGCGGCTAAATCATTGGGGATTGGGGGTAGTCCTGCGGGGAATTGGGTGTTGTTCATTGTGGCTGCTTTTTCTTCAAGGATGTTGGGGTGCGCGATGATGGGGATTGGAGTGGCTCTTGCTTTAAGGAAGGCAGGTAATCCGCCTGTGTGGTCACTGTGCGCGTGTGAAAACACGATTTTGCTGATGTCCTCGGCGTTTAGGTTGAGTACTTGCAGGTTGTGCGGTAAGCATTCGCCTTTGCAGCCTAAATCCATCAAAACCGCCTCGCCGCCCAAGGCTATGTAAACAGATAAGCCCCAACCAGTCTTAAGTCCACTGTTTGGCAGGGCTTTGTCACTGAAAACGTTTAGGATATGAGCTTTCATCCAATCACACGGTTACTTCAACGGTTTGGATGGCTATAAAAATTTGTTATTGGTGAATAAAAAATTGAGAAGAATAGGGGCAGGTTATTCTTCGATTGCTTTTTTTATTGTGTCGACCTCTTTTGTGAGTGAGTCTATTTTTTGGTTTATTTCTTTCATTCCGTTTGAAAAGGTTGTTTCAAACGATTTTTCCTTTTCAGAAAGACCTGCATTCATGGGTAATCCAAAGGTTACAATCAAAGCAACTAAGATGAGCAAACCAATCGGCATGAATACCCCGAAAAATATGTCGCCTCCAAGGTACCCCCCGCCTAGCGCTACCCAAAGATATACTGAAGCGATTACAGCCACAGATATCCAGCAGCTTACAACTACAAGCACTCTATCGTTTATCGCTACCACCTCCTTGTTTTCTGAGAATTTCAGGCGAAACATGGATATCAAAATCGCCCAGAGTATAGTATCTTAGAGCTTTTGCTTCACCTTCAACTAGAACGACACGGCTTTTTACGATTCCACCGCGTTCAAGTTTTTTGAGATGTATCTTGGCTAAAGCCCGGTTTATTTTTAAACTGTTAGCTATCTGGTTCAGGTACATGTCCTCTCCTTGATTGGCCAGTAAAGTTGCTATGTTTAGCCTGATGGGATGGGCCAAAGCCTTCAACTTCTCTGCCATGTTTTCCACTAACATTTAAACAACAGATTACATGTAACAAAAATATTACATTTAAATTTTCTTGTCAACAATAATCCCCGTTAAACCAAAAAACAATTCCCCACAAGATTTTTGAAACAATGTTGGTAGCCCGGAAGAGACTCGAACTCTTGTCAAGGGCTCCAGAGGCCCCTATGCTTGGCCACTACACCACCGGGCTGCAACTCTTAGAAATTGCGCCTTCTCCATATTAACCTTAACGTTTCACACAACCAAAACTACAGAACATAGACATTGGAGACTCTGATTTTGGCTTACGTTCTAAGCCTTCCAAGTATTCTACCGTCAACATTTCTATTTGGTTCCTATTAGAAATTCTATGCAGTTTCTATAGAGGGGTAGATGTGGCTGCAGTTCTATTAGGCTCCTAATAGCCAACCTATGCAGAAAAGATAGAGAGAGGTCACTAATGGAAGCAACAGTGTTTTTGCTGATGTTCTTTTATACTTTTATAAGTACCAGTTGTCCTTTGTTGGAAACGTGAAGTGAACGTTATGCCTTATGACGCCGAAGAGATGGAAAAATTCAGGTTATCTGGCAGGATTTTGCGGGAAACACGCGAAGAGATGCGCAGTTTTGTCAAAGAAAACATGCCAATTATTGAGGTTTGCGAAAAAGTAGAACAAACCATACGTGACAAAGGCGGCAAACCAGCCTTCCCATGCAACGTAAGCATAGACGAAATCGCAGCGCACTACACTTCCCCACCAGACGACACCTCAACCATTCCAGAAGGCACAACCGTAAAAGTTGACCTCGGCGTACAAATTGACGGCTACGTAACCGACACTGCATTTACCGTAGCATTCAACACCGAAGGCAAAAGCATGACCACCGCCGCGGAGCTTGCCCTAAAAACAGCAATTGAAAACATTCATGGTGACATGCAAGTGGGCAAAATCGGACAAATCATCGAAACCACCATAAAAAACCGCGGATACAAACCCATCTCAAACCTGACTGGGCACTCTGTTGGCAGATACCTGATTCATGCGGGAACAAGCATCCCAAATGTTGCAGCCACTACGCCAATTAAGGTGAAAACGGGGGAGGTTTATGCACTTGAACCCTTCGTCACCCAGCCAGATGCAGAAGCATACGTGGAAGATGGCAACATAACAACAATTTTTAGGCTGCTAAAAACTAAGGCACCAAAAAATCCCTATTCCAAAAAACTCCTAAAACATATCGAAGTAAACTTTCACACGTTACCCTTCGCTGAGCGGTGGTTGATAGGCGTGGTTCCAGCGCAGCATCACGCGGCTGCGTTTAAGGAGTTGCTATCATCAAAATCAATTATGGGGTACCGAATTCTTGTTGAGGCAAGTACAAGACCTGTTGCTCAAGCAGAGCATACCTTGCTGATTAAAGAAGATGGGTGTGAAGTTTTAACCTAGATATTGTAGGTTTTTTCTTTCTCTTTGACTTCTTTGTAGATTGCGGTTATCATTTCTTTGTTACCGCATTTTGGGCAAGCAACGCCTTCTTTGAACACATAGTCTCCACGTTGGTATTCGCGGACTGTTTTGCCGCATCTTCCACAATCAATGGTAGTCATGACTTTTGGAGTTTCGATTTTCATACTAATCGTCCTCTTTGATTGAAACAGGAAATACATAGATAAAGCCATCGCAACAAAACCCGTAAAACCCAAGAAAGCACCAACAGTAACATCACCGGTAAAAAACGCATTAAGCGACAAAGTAAGAGCAACAAAAGAAAGAGACAAAATAATCAAACAAATCAAAAGGAGATAGGTGGCGATTTTGTTGGCTACAGCAGTTTGGTTGTTGCTACGGTTGCTCATCGCTAAGGCTCCTATTGTCCAACGCCGATGGAGTTGCCCACACCGACGATTAGGACTTTGTCGCCTTCTTTGGTTCGTTCTTTGATGACTGCTTTGACACGTTCAATGGCTACGTCGACTGCATCGTTGATTTCTTTGCGCATTGGTGAAACTGCGTCGCCTACGTCTTCTTTGATTATGACGGCGTATAGTGGGAGCTTGTATTTGGTGACTTTCTCTTCAATCTTAAAGGCGTCAACGCCTGGTCCACCGATTGCTGCACCGATGCCTTCTGAGACTTCTCCGACTGCTTCACCTTCCAGTTTCAAACCAGCATCAATCATGATGACCATGCCGATTTTGCCCTCGTTTTCTTCGATGACGGTTTCGATTGCTTCGCCTGGTTTGCCTACGTTTCCGCCTGGACCTTCAGCTTTGAGGACTAATGCGGTGCGTCCTTCCAGTGGAACAGATGCGACTACGCAGTCTTTGGGTACCTTGCGGACTTCGTTACCGCGCATCAGTTTAGCGGCAATTAAGGGTCCAACGCTGTCTCCGATTGGTTGTCCATACGCGAAGGCTTTTAGCGCGCTTGAGTATGCTTCGGCTTCTTTCATAACCATTGGCAAGATCATTTGTAGCTGCATGATTACGTAGAGGCTTAGGGTCTTTTTGCCTTGGATGTAGTAGTGGCGTACGACTTTGAAGATGAAGTTAAGTGCCATGGCTGCTTCCAGCGTGTTTTCTAGGTTGTTGATTTGAACTTCATCGCTGGCTGGAGCCATCAGTCTGACTTCTTCTTTTAAGCGTTCATCTCGGATGTCAAGGATATGGTCTAGCTTGTAGACTATGCCTTGTGGGTCCATGCTTTGTGGACTGATTGTGAAGTATTCTAGGTAACGGTCAACACGTGCGGACGGGTCAATTGTTGGCTTGCCAATTTCTTTTATGGCTTCAATGGCGGTTTTGCGTCCTTCTTCTTTTATGATTTTAAGTTTTTTGAGGCTGTTTTCTACTTCCCGCACCATGATGTACATTTGGATGCGTTGTCCGTAGAATATGAAAATAATAAAGACACCGTAGAATGCCCAGCTTACTATCTGTGAAAGTAAATCTCCGCCATTTGATGGAAAGAACTGATTAGTGTAAATTGGTTGTGCCAACATGTTCATTTCTTCCTGTTTGTTCCAAAAACAACATCACAAATTTATAAAGCTATTCCAAATTGCTCGAGATTTCAAGGTTAAATTATTGTTAAAATGTTGCCAGCTTTCCCAAGTTCACGTGGCCTAAGACCACACTACCGTTGGGAACGGAACACGGTTTAACTTCTGAGTTCGGTATGGGATCAGGTGGAACCCGCGCCCTCTGGCCGGCAAACAAAATCCTAATGATAGGCTTTCCTTTATTAACCTTTAGTTTTTCAGAAGCCATTTTACGTGGAAAAACCCCACTTCCGCAAAGATACAAAAATGGCAACGATGGAAGGCTTGCTGAATTTTCAAACCTGAGCAATAATTAAGCGTTTGTTTTTGGACTAAAATTTTGTTTAGGGACCTACCCCTCTATAGTTTCTGCAATGAATTTCTAATAGGAACCAAATAGACGGAAATATGAAAGCAAATGTGGCGGGTAAATGGTGGGGCCGACCGGATTTGAACCGATGACCTACGGGTATCTTCACCCAGCTCCAGAATTATATCATTCCCCCAAATTGGGAGTCATATTACCCGAAGCTATTTCTGGAGCCCGTCGTCTTAACCGTGCTGGACTACGACCCCACCCTAAACCCCAAAAATAAACAAACCAATATTAAAAGACTATGGAGACCACAACAAAGCACGCACCATGCCACACGCAGGGTAAAAAGATGCAGGCAGACACAACCCCATGTAAGAAACACCGAACCAGCAGCACAGCAGCTTTATAGCGTCTTACGATATACATATACGGCGCGATTCAAGATGACAAACCAACAACACACCCAAACACTAAACAAATTAGAAGAACTAACAAGCAAAGCAGACCCCAAAATCCTAAACCTATTTCCAAGCCTCAACTCAAACACCCCAAAAAGCCACAACGAAAAAGTCAAAGTTCTTTGGCGTTTGGCATTTTTGAAAACAATAGGCAAAAAAGGGAAAGCAACTTCAGCAGATTTACGCACAGAGCTAAAACCCTCGCGTCCAAGAACAAGCAGAACCCTGACAGAACTATCAGCCCTGTCACTCATTAAAGCAGAAACAGACGAAAAAACATGCACATACACGCTTACAACCTCTGGGTTTGTTGCTTTAGTTGCCTTTGGAGAGTTTCAAGATTGGACAAAAATCAAATCAGCCTTAAGGGCACCTCAAAGAAAAAACGACCCCTTAGCATACGCGCTTTTAGTGGCAGGATTCTGCGAAAATAAAGCTGACAGCATACATCAGACATTGTGCGGTTATGCAGCCCAAGGAAACATCATAGAAAATACTCCAACAGATACCACAGCAGAGTCCATATTACTTTTCCACCGCCGAAAACTACAACTTAACAGCCCAGTTCCACCAACCTACTTGAGCGTGTTCAAAGAGTTTACGACAAAAGGTTTCCAAGAAGTCTTCCAAATGCTCATAGCCGCCATTAAACCAACGGCAGAGGACTATAATTGGCTTATAGAATTTTTCGCTGAGGTCTCTGAATTCTATTTTGACCCCGCCAGAGTAGCCTACGTTAATCTTCTACGGGAAAACCAGCCACTACAAGCAAACCTTGAAGCATTCAAAAAAGCCCAAGACCAACAAATCAAAAAACAAGACGGAAACTTGGAAGTTACCTTTACCATTCCCGGCGCGGGCATGTCAAAAATTGATTCAATGCCACCTCACCTACGAGCGGTAGGTATGCGGCTTATACTTGAACCAGCTAAATTCATAAATAAAGAACTGGCCAACTTTTTCTGGATCAGCTAAAAAAAATTATTTTTTGGGATTGTCTGAGATTGATGAGTCTTTTGTTAGTGCTTTTATGGTGTTTAGCAATTCTTGAGAGGGTGGGGTAGGAACTACTGTTATTCGGATTGTGCTTGAGGTTTCAGTTTTGTAGGAGTACATGTTTTGGTATTTTGCGTCGATGGCGTTGGTTTTGAAGAGGTAGGGTGAGCGGTCACGGATGGTTTTTCCTTTGGTATCTGAAGCGGTTGGGTTGTTTGTGGCGGTTAGGGCGGTTTTGAGTTCAATTGTGCTGCTTTGGATGCTTAGCAGTGTTGGTAGTACACCAAAGGCTAAGGCGTTACCTTTGATTTCACGTTTTTCAGCTTTGCCACCGTTGTTTTTTGTGTAACCAATAGTTACATCTGTGTCGGCTAGTTCTTCAATGCCTGCAATGAAGGTCTTGTTTGCTTCGTTTTGGGAGTACACCATTGCCAAAAGCAAATCACGAACCATGTCTCCAAGAGTAACGTTTTCTAAAGCAGTTGACAGGGTTGTCACCTAAGCGCGTGTTCTTTCTGTGATTATTTTAGCTGAATCGATCCAACGTTTAGTATTCTCAATTGACAGCTGATAGTTTTTGGGAACCTTGACTTTGCCCGATTTTATTGCGTTATCCATTATTTTTGTAAGTTCCTCAGGAGAATACTGGGCAAGTTTTTCTTTGGAGTCTATCTTGCTTGCAACAAGTAATTCTGCAACCTGTTCATCAACGCCTTCGACACCTGCAATGTCGCTTTTAACCATCAGTTTTGCCATGCTTATGAATTCAGCGGCTTTTGTTTGAGTCACATTTGCCTTAGCTAATTGTTCTGCAGAAGCAAGAGCTAGATCACTTATCGTCTCAATACCTATGGCGCGTAGTCTTTCCCCGATAACTGTGCCTATGCCTTCGATTATTTCAACGGGTTTTCTATTGCTGGATGGTTTTACTTCTAACGGAATAGGTCGCAAAGTCAAGTTCACTGTGCTCATAAGGTTTGGGTCAAGTTCACCCTGTTTTGTTGGCAGAGCAAGCAGGGTTTTTTCGCCTTCTTGGGTTACAACAGCTTTTAGTTGTATTGTAAAGTCGGCAAGCACAAAAGTTGTAGAGCGCTCCTGAGCCATTGCATAATCATGGACACGTAGCAGGTCTTTTTGAAGAGAGGTTATCAAGGTTGCGGAGTCTACTTTTGAAGTAAACACTTTGGGGTCTACTATTTTTTCGGCGGTTACGCTTGGATTGACAATTTTTTTAATATTTTCATTACCTGACATAACTTCACCTAATTTTGTTTTGGTTTAAGTTTGAATGTTAGTTTGATTGTGCTTTCCCCTTTTTTGCCAAAATAGTTGAGTGTTTGGGCGTCTGAGGAAACAATTTTTAATTCACTATCTTTGATGACAAAGCATTTTATATCCATTTCAATTTGGGGGATAACAAATTGGGAAGGCTGGTCTTTGCTGGCGTCCAATGCCTGATTTAAACCAACGTTTGCTTCGCTTATTACTCCAGAGATTAATGAAAAAAAAGAAAGAAAGGTGGTCATGTTGATTACGCTGGTGTTGCTGGTGTAGCTTCAGGTTGGGGTGTTGTGTCTTCGGTGATTTTTTCGATAGCTTTCATCAACGGGGCTGGTGGGGGGGCTGGCGCAACTTTTATTTCAAGAAAGCTGGAAGCTTCAACAGAGTATGAGTATTTGCTTGAGTATTTTGCGTCCACGGATGCTGAGAAGAAGGCCCAACCGCCTTTAGCATGCATCTTGACTTCTGCTTCTCTTGTTTTCTGCATTGTTATGACCATCTTGATTTGGATGGTGCCGCTTTGGATTTGTAGCAGTGTGGGGAGAATTCCGAAGGCTAATGCGTTGCCGCTGATGGTTGTTTTTGTGCTGGATGAATCGCCTGCTTTTGTGTAGCTGAGGTTGATGGGGGTTTCAACTAGGTCTTGTACGCCGTTTATGAATGATGTGTTTGCGTCGTTTTGTGCTTCGACCATTGCTAATAGCAAGTTTCGTATCATCTGGTCAAATGGCACGCTTGCCAGTTCAGTTCCAATAGAAAGGGCTGACATGATGTTTCCTCAATTTTCATAAGTCAACAGTCTTACTATTTAAGAGTTGAGAAAATTGTCGCCAAAAGAACACTCGTAGAACAAACAGGCAGATACAGCACCCCAAACCACACACAAACAACAAAATTGAACCTAAAAACAAACCATTACACAAACCTACCGCACAAAACCAATCAAAAAGCCAACTCTAATCAATAATTGAAACATTGAACAAAAACACGTAGAACAAAAAATATTTGAGGCAACCGAGTAAATACAACACTCACTAAATTAAAAGAAAAAGGTACTTATCGCCAGTTTTCTCTTCGCCTAGACCAAACGTTTTTTTCACTCTCTACATCACGGGGTCGGGTTTGCACTTGTTTTGCGAATCCAGTTCTGGCGGTACGGTGTTTACCTAAACACTCATTACAATAGACAGGTTTACCTTCAGCGGGTTTAAAAGGAACAGTGGTAATTTTACCGCAGTCACTGCATTTTATTTCAGTTGATACTCGTTCAGACATTTGTTATATCCTGTTAATTTTTAAAAGCTATAAAAAATAGCGGTAAACTAACGTTGGGGAATTAAACTGTAAAGTAACTTAAAGGTTTGCGTTTAAGAGGGCAAATTTGCCATTTGGAGTGTAATGCAAAAATTGCCTAGTTACAGTTAAAGTGTTTCCGCACTCTGTGCATTTCAGAATTATGCTTTTCAGGTCTTCGCTACATGGTCAGGTAATTGTGTTTCCTTAGCCAGTCAGATTGGTTTTGTCGGTATCGCCAGAAAATGTCGCCTCTTGTATCACTTTGGAAATCCCATGGAGAAACTAGTACAATATCTCCTTCACGTATCCAAACGCGCTTTTTTAGTTTCCCTCGAACACGGCACATCCGTTCTTTCCCATCCTGACATTTTACTAGTATTCTTTCTGCACCAAGCATTTTAACGGCTAAGCCTAAAACATCATTGGAGGAAGGTAAAACCATTTTATTGAGGTCACTCTCATGCGTAATTTTTTTTCTACCCATAAATACACCCAAATAGGGATTTTCAACTTTTTAAATCAGAACAAGTCTAAAGAAAAAGATAGCTTTCTTGCTTTTCCTCTAAATAAATTCCAACCCTTAATTAAAAGGGTCAACAACATATTAAAGGTATGCAATAAAACAGATTTTTCACCCAAATAAAAACCAGAAAAATTTTGAGTAATAAAAACTTGATTTATTTTTTGGAAGACATTAGTGAGTAAATCGCACTTACCTCAGCTTACTGCTGAAATCATGCTCATTTAACATTTGGAAAACAAACTAACTTATCAACGATTTTTACCAAAATTCGCTTTGATGCAGTCCCTCATAAGTTTTGCTTATGCTTTTATTTTGCGTGGTTGAAAAGTTTTTTTGCATCGACTACGTTTGACCAAATTAATTTGTTTGGGGTCAATAAGTTTAAGACGCCTCTTTAATTCGGTTTTAACTGCAACATCGCTTTCACGTTTTAGGGCATCATTTATCAGGTCCATAGCAAAACCTAAACTTTTATCGCCAAAAAGTGTGTTAAATACAGGTCCGCCATTATTTTTTCCTTGAGATAGCTTAACGGGCAGCATGCAAACAAAATTTGCAGGATAAGTGGATTTATTGCGGTTCACAACTGCGAAACGGTAAACAGAACCTGTCCCCCCAGTGGATTCATACTTAAAAACTTGTAATCTGCAATCCATACAACCAACACTAAAAAATGGAGAAGGCAACTAATATCAGTATGCTTTAATGCAGTTTCCTATTGTAAACCGCTAACACCAACAAACAATTAATCATCACCAAATACGCTGGAAAGGCTATTCCACTAAAAGCCCAATTAGGCACTGCAGCAAAACTGGTCAGCGGACTGAAAACACCAACAAGATAAGGCCACACAGACTCGGTTTCAGGATTGCTCCATGCCTTCCGCAAAGTGGGCAGGGCAGCAAACGCGTCACTGGCAATAGCCAGAATTATGCCCGAGTTTGCATTCATGGTAATGTACCATACTACAAGCGCCAAACCAGACAGCACCCCACATAAGTAATCTATTTTTGATAGCTTCCAGTACGATTTTTTAACAAAAAATGAAGCACAAAAAACCAGCAAAGGACAAAACCCTGCCATAAACACGGGCAAAACTGCCCAACCCACACCGCTGTAAACCTCCGCCGCCGTGCCAATCAGGGGCACAATACTCCACATTAACCAGGTAACCCTGTTAGGTTTGGTGCCGCTTGTAAACATTGAACGAATATACGCCAAAGCAGCTATCAGAGAGGCAAAGGCTGCGGCAAACACGAGGTATTCTATCATGAATTGTTACTGTGCGGCGGGTGTATTTATTTAATCACAGCTTATTTAAGAAAAACATCATGTCAGTGATTTGTTGCTAGCAGGGGTTGCCAACTAGTGTTTTTTAACGGTTAAGCGGAGAGTTAATTGAGGGTCGTGCCCTGTTTAATTATGGCAAACCAACAATTCTGATTATAGACGATGATTTGGGTATTCTTGGAACTTTTAGGAGACTGTTTCAAAGCAGAGGCTTCAACGTTGCATTAGCAGAAAACGGCAAACAAGCCATCGAAAAAATAAACCACACACATTTTGACGTCGCCCTAATTGACTTATGCCTACCCGACATGGAAGGCACCCAGCTTTTCCCCTACATCCGAAAAACAAATCCCCACGCCATCAAAATAATGCTCTCAGGAAAAAGCCTGCAGGATATACAGGGAGCAGATGTTTTGCTTTCAAAACCAGTCCAAGCAACAAAGTTGCTAAGCATAATTGATAGTAAACTGAAAGATGCAGAAGCTACATTTTAGAAAGCACGCCATCTTTGAGCATAAAATCGCAAACGGTAGGCAGCTTATCGTAGAGGTCTGTTGAAGTCACCACAACCGCAACCCCTTTTTCCTTGCATATTTTACCCAAAAGCTCGTTTAGCAACTCTGCATTCTCATCATCAAGGCTGGAGGTTGGTTCATCAGCCAAGAGGAATTTAGGGTTATTAACTAAAGCACGGATGATAGCGACTCTTTGACGTTCTCCCCCACTCAAATTTTCAGGATACCGCTCAGCAAGACGCGCCAAATCAAAATATTCCAAAAGCTCCATTGCCCTGTCTATGCGAGCGGGTTTTTTTGTTCCTGCCAATGCCATGGGCAACTCAATATTTTCCTGCACAGTGAGTGTGGGTAGCAAGTTGAAGAACTGGAAAATTAGACCGATTTGGCTGAGTCGAAGCTGGGTTTTCTGGTCATCACTTAAGGGTGCAGTGTCTTTACCGAACAGATTTACAGCGCCGTAGTCGGGTTTTTGGAGTAAACCCATGATTTTGAAGAGATTGGTTTTGCCTGCGCCTGATTTGCCTCGTATTGAGATGTAGTCGCCCTGTTTGATGGATAGGTTGACGCCTTTTAGTATTGGTGTTGTGCCGTAGCTTTTGTGCACATCAATTATTTCTATGACTTTATCGTTTGACATAGATGCTTACCTCACTGTTAACATAAACACAATTGTAACCTGACAGTTTATCTGTCCAATTAGAGGGTAAAGTCACAGGTGAACTCTGGTAGAGAACGTACCCGTTCTGGTTCATCTGATCATAAACGTAGAGTACAGATGGTGGTTCACCGTCCCCACCCAAGTAGCTATAACCAGCCATCACATCAACACGCCCATTAAAGTAACCATCAATCAGATATTGCACCTTAACATCGCTAGCCACAGTTTGATTACCGCCATTTTGAGTCACCCACTCAGATGCCTTAAACTCGGAAGGTTCATACCGCCAAAAGTACCCAAGATAGGATTCTTGAAGCGAAACCGCCGCATACACACCATAAACACTCAAAGCAATCATGGAAAAAACCAGCACCAAAACCCCCGCTTTTGCCCAAACCCGTGCGCTTAGTTTAGGGATTTTGTAAAACTTGTATAAACCAAACGCGGCAAGAATTGCTAATGGAGCAAGCAGAAAGTTGAGCGTACGGTAAACGTAACTGACCCCACTAATAGAGTTACTAAACAAAGCATAACCACCAAACACAAGCAACACAACAAACCAAACGATTGGAAAAAGCAAAGAGCCCTGTTTCTTGTCAGAGCCCGTGACTGCAAACACCATAAGAGGAGTTGCCAAAATAAAGGGGAGAGCAAACACCAGATATGATGAGGGAATAATGGGTGCATTAGGCAAGATTGAAGTTGCAGTTATCAAAACCAACATTAAACACACAAAACCCAAGCCTACAACTTGCCCAAGAATACCTGATTTTTTTGATTGCCGTTTGGGTTTTAAGGCAAAGTACAACACAACTAAAAGTCCCACAATTTGATAGGCTCCAACAGACAGTAAATCGCTCCCTGAGAGAGCAAACTGGAAAGCAGGCAACGCGTACAGCACAAAATAGGCACAAGTTACCCCTGAAAAAAGCACAAGCAAAAACATGTTGGATTTGAACGAATTATCTAACTGCGGGTTCTTTTTGGTGACCAGCGATGCAACCGTCAACCCCAGTAGTATGCCTATTGTTAGAAAAGCGGTTAGGTGATGGGACAAAACAAGCGCAACGGAGGCTACGGTGAAGAGAAGGGTAGTTTTCCAGTTCTGCTTTAGCAAAAATAACAGCATAACTGATAGGTAAATTGGGCTTGCAAAGGTTTCCTTTGTTACTCCCGCCATAAAAAGTGCGTAAGGAAAAGCTGTAGAAAAAATTGCAGTAGCCATTAATGCGAGGTCACCGTTTCCAGTTAGCCGCTTCACCAAAAAATAAAAAATGGGAACCGCCAAAGCAGCCACTATGGGCATTCCCAATGCCATAGCAGTAATAGGAGATAACCCCAAAATTTGAGAAAACACCACACCAAACAATTGGTTTGCGGGCCAAAAATTATTGTAACCGTCAAAGAGTCCGCTGCTAAGCGAAACTGGTGTGTTTTGCAGTAGCAACTCTGTGTTTCGTATAAGTGGCCAAGCATCAGTTGAGAAGGGCATTTCGCTGATTATGGTGGGGTAGAGGCGTACTGCAAAAGTAACAAACAATATCAGCACGATGGTTATGGCAGTGTTTGTTTTCATTGTTTAAGCTCCATACGTGCCATGTTTATACCAATTATAAGAAAGAGAAGCATGAAGTTAGCCACCACTATTACAGGGTTGAACTGGAAAGTAATGATGTGAGAAAGTACCTGCAAGTATCCTGTGCTCTGGAAAAGCATGATTACCACCACGCTGACAGCAGTACCCAGCAGTGTTGCCAGCAGAGCCCAAAAAATCATTTTCAAAGTTAGGTCCACACGCATCTTTCTTTCTGTTGCCCCAATGGAACGAAGAACCGCAATGTTTGCCGTGTGCTGCCTAACAAAAAGGGTAATTGCACAGGTGGAGACCCCGCTGGCAAAAACAAACACTGACATAGATAAAACAATCAATGCATCCTTACTGATGCCGTAACGGTCAAGATAATTTTGCATAAACGTCTGCGACTGCTCAACACCGATTACACCCACATCCACGTTTGCTCGAAGGAGCGGCAGGATAGCTTGGAGGGACTGTTGGGTTGAACTGGGGGAAGCTGAGGGCGAGGGGGTTGTTTGGGGTTTGTTTTGGCTGGTTAGTTCCTGGTACAGTTGGGTGGTGGTGATTTGGTTGAGGTCTAGTTTTGCCCGTATTAGGGTAGCATAGTTATAGCTTAAGCCGCGTAACCATTGTCCCGCATAAATTGGAACCAGTACCTCATCATTTAGAGCTGAATCAGACTGAAAAACCCCTAAAACCTGCAGTTCAAGATAATGCTTTGATAACACACCAAAAACCAAAAGCCGGTCTCCAACCTGCAGACGCAGACGGTCAGCCAAATTTTTGCCTACAAGGGCAGAGTTTGTATCAGTTAAGGATAGGTTTTGCCCAGTTAGGATTGTTAGTTGGTTTAGGTTTTTGAGTTGTTCAGGTATTATGCCACGTACAAACACTGATTGTTCAGTTATTGTGCAAGGCGCTATGACTTCCGGGCTAACAGTCACCACGCCGTTAACTGCGCTTATGTTGTCTGCCAAAGAGAGGGGCATTATGCCAGTAAACGGTGTGCTACCTACTTTGCTGTAGACAGCGACAACATCATCTTCTTCGCCTACATAATTTGTAAAACCGTTGTAGAACCCTAAAAAACTATAAGCAGTCACTGAAAAAAGCACCGAAGCCAACGTCAAAATAACGATTAAAGCAAACACGCGTTTTCTGCTCAAATACCTAAAATTAATCATGCTCATTGCTGAAGCTCCTGCAAAGTTTGTGCACCTTTCAAGGCAGGATAAACACAACCGATAAACGATGCCAAAAACGCAAGCAACAAAATCATCAATGCTTGATTCACTTCAAGAAAGGGTGCAAGCAAAGAACCACTACCAATCCACCGTAAAAGTGATGACCCCACCTGAGTGCCCACAACACCTAAAGACACCCCAACAACCGAGCCGACAACTGCAACAGATAACGTGTAAAATAGAACAGAGTTGAAAACAAATTTCTTTTTTGCCCCAAGCATCCTAAGCATTGAAAGCTCATATTGCGCTTCATTCACTATACGAGTTGAAATAACATAAGATGCCGCAACCACAACAGCATAAATAGCAAGTGACCACAAATCTATGAAAGCAACAGTTTGATTATTAACGTCCTCAACAAAAGTACCCACTTGCTGCAAACTGATTATATGAACATTGGAAGGCAAAATTTGGGTGAGACTGCTTATGGTTTTGTTGGCTTGGCTTGTGTCTTTGACAGAAAACTCGATGAATGAAGCGTGGGTTGTTTGGGTGATGTTTTGCAGGGTTGATAGGGGCAGGATGATTTCACTGTCACTTTGCTCTTGAGATTGCACAATTCCTGAAACTTTAAGTTGAAGTGGCTGATTGTTTACTGAAAAATTCAACAAATCACCTCTATTGATTGATGTGAGTTTTGAGAGGATTGTTCCCAAGTTGACTTGGTTCTCTTTACAAACTGAACCGCTAACCCACGCATGACGATCACCAAAAAATGCCGCCACATCATCAACACCCCTAATAGTAACCGAGTATTGCCCACTGTTTGCTGACAGGTTTGCTTGTGACAATTGGTGGCAGGTGGCGTATTGGATTTGGGAGTTGTTTTTGAATTGATTAATTAATAGGGGGTTTATTTGGCTGTCAGTTAGGCAGGTTGAATTTTTGCTGGTTATAAGGTAGGCTTCGCCGGCGGTGGCTAATTTTGCGATAGCTGATGTTTGTGCATTAATGTTGTTTACTATACCATTTACAGAGGCTACTAAAGCAACAAGCAAAGCCACCGCTATAATGGCGGATATTGTGCCTTTTCTTTGAAATAGCAGTTTGAAGGTTAAAGACTGCATTTCTGAGACCTCATTTTACTAATTAGCTGGCAGGAGCAACTATGTTAAGCCAAAGTTGTCCCCATCGTTGATGATACTGAGTTTGCTGAGTGGTTGCGTTGTAGAGCCAGAGTTCAAAGATAATTCGCTGACTATCCCCCACCGTGGTTAAGGAAATATCAATTGGAAAGATCCAACTTTGATTATGTGCCAACACTTGACTGTACTGCTGAATTGACGTAACTGCGGCAGGGTTCACTTGCGTGTCATTGTTTCCAAGTTTGACCATAACCGTGTAATACTGTGGCTGCCCCATGCGGTTCCCCACGTAACCGTAAAAATGAACCGTTTGACCTACAATAATTTCAGAAGGATAATCCTCAAGCTGTAGGTTAGAACCCAAAATACCCAATTCAGAAAAAGGCTCGCCCTGCTCATTAGTAAACAGTCCAGAAACAGATACGGCCGCAATAAGTATTGTTAAAACTAAAAATACAGCACATACTTGTTCAAAAGTCACTATTAAATCTGCTTTGGAGGCACCATTTATTTTTTTAAAGTTCACACGATAATTCCTTCTGAGGTGTAACCATGATGCCCAAAAAAATTTTGGACCAAAAAAATAAACAATAACACCCACAGCTATAACCAAAATAGCGGCAACAACTGGGAGGATAGGCAGTATGGAAAGTGTTGACTGGTCTGCGGCGTTTGCTTGTTGTGTTACATTTTGGGTTAATAAATGGGCTTGATTGAGGTAGATTGCTGCTTGTTGAGGATCACTGGAGGCTATTTTTTTAGATTGTTCAGTTAGGTTTATGGCTTGATTTAACTGGCTTATCAGATGGCTTGTGTCGGCCCCTGTAGCGGTTGCTTTGACAATTGCGTTGTAAGCGTCAGTTATTGAGTTTTGTGTAACTTCGAGGTTTGATTGTGCCCAGACGAAGGAAGGGGTGAGTACCAAAACTATTAAATAAGCGACAAGCAGTGCTGTTTTAGTAACCATATGTCTGCCATGCATGAAACTAAACCATGCATTAGATGTATATAAAAAATTCCACAGAAACCGAATAAAACGGAGTGTTAAAGGTTGAACATAAACCTCCAAGACATAGTACTGGAAACATCTAAAACTCTTAGCCAACCCACGCTCTCTGAACTCGTCAACAGCCTAGTAAAAAAAGGCATCCAACCCAAAGACGCAACCAAAGCAGTCTACATTGAATGGAAAAAAGGAACCCTAAACCTAACAGAAAACAACCCCCCAACAAACTTGGCAAGCTACATGTTTAATTTAGAAAACCTCTGGCTCTGGGCAATCACAAGCGTAGTAGCCATAACAATGCTGGTTGTTTTCACAGCTAACGCTTCCGCACTCCTCTACGTCAGGTACGCCTTAGGCGGCATTTTTGTTTTGTTCCTTCCAGGTTTTCTGCTTCTTTCAGCACTCTACCCTCGAGGCGGAGAGGTTGATAGCCTTGAAAAAGTAGCGTTATCCATTGGGCTTAGCCTTGCTATTGTTCCTCTTGTAGGGCTTGTGCTCAATTATACGCCGTGGGGAATCAGGCTTGAACCTATCATGGTTTCGTTGGCGTTGTTTGTGGAAGTTATGGCTGTTGTATGTGTTGTGAGACGGTTTAGGTATTTCCAGCTTAGCCTCAGGTAATTGCAGGTCACTATTCGAGTTAGTTGGTAAACGTTAAATATGAAATCCGTGAAACCCCCAGCAAAAAACAAAATCGCAGAAGTGAACACAATATTATTCACGAATGATTACAAAATACTTGCGGCAAGCCTATCATTAATAGGAGTATTGCTCTCGTTTTTCTCATACACAATACTATACTCCACACCATTAACTGCACTAGGAATATCCACAGTTATAATCAGCGCCGCCGCATTTGCCATAGCCAAAGGTCAACCCAAAATTCCCCCCGAAGCCAGCGCCGTCTTACTCCAAGCAAGCGTAGAAAATATTTCATCAATAGTAGAAGAAATAGGACTCAAATCCAAGGCAATCTATCTGCCCTCAACTATAACAGGCGATAAACCCAAAGCACTCATCCCGCTGGATACACAAGCAATTTTGGGCAACAAACAGTTACCGAAAAGGTTAATTGTCAAATACGGCAAAAACCCCCAAGATGTTGGCCTACTAATCATAACACCTGGCTCCACAGTAAGCAACATTATTGAGCATAAACCAGATAGCTCCGCTCAAGACCTAGAATCCGCAATTTCACAGGTTCTTTTGAACACAGTAAATTTAGCAGATAACGTCAGGGTAATGATGGATGCTGAGAAGGTGTTAGTGGAAGTCACGAATCCGCGACTTGAGAACAGCAACATGTGGATTTACCAGATAATAGGCACACCTGTAGCTTCCATAATTGCTTCCGTAACCGCACAAGTTTTAGAAAAACAGGTTCAAATAAAAAACGAACAAGCCAGCAAAGGCAAAGTTCTTGTTGAAATAGAAAGATTGGGGGAACGGAGTGTGTGAAAACAACCGACCGATACCTTTTCTCGTTAACTCTCACTTACACATTCACCACGTTTTTTATTTCTTTTTTTAGCGGTAACACTTTGGACTTATACATATCAGTTTACATTGTTGAATACTTCATCATAACCTTACTACATGGCCAGTTTAACCCCCGAAATCAAAAAATCATTAACATAACAGGTTATGCACTTTTTTCAATTTTCCTTCTTATCGTGGCATTTAAAGTGCTTGAAATATTGGGCGGAGGCTAAAATGAAAAAGCAGCCATTCTTTTTAATTATTTTATTAGTAACGGCAACTTTTATGCCATGTCTAACAGTCAACGCCCAACCAAAAAACACACCACATGAAGACCCAGATGCAAGTCAAAGCACAATCGATGCATATACGTTCCTGGTACAATACGCTCAGGTTTTTGCGTTAATGTCAAACAGGGACTACACAAACGCCAGCATATTAAGCGAGGAAATAACCCACATCAGCATACCGCCAGACTTGAGCTACATCATAAACAGATACAACAACATGACACAACAGCTTATAAACACCCTCAAAGACCTACAAAACACATTAGACAAAGCTTCAACCCTGTTAGACCAATACAGACTCACAGAATCCAAGCAAGTTTTAGACCAAGCAGCGATTCTAGTTGCGCAAGCCCAAATTCTGATAAGCGACCTTGAAAGCGCAACCACAACATTAAGTCAACGTTTAGGAGTCTTTGCAGCTTCAGCCCAAGACAAAGCCAAACAGGCATACAACCAACTCCAAAACATGCTACAACAACTAAAATACCTAATTGACAGATACCATAAACTTCTCCAAGAAGCCAACCAGAAAGTCAAAGAAATTGAAACAGAAAACCTCAAACAAACAACTTTGAGTTTAACCTTGAACACAACAAAATGTTTTGTCGGCGAATACCTAAAAGCAACAGGAAAATTAACCACTCAAGGATCGATTTTGGCAAATCGAGATTTAAACCTATTTTTAGACGACTATAAAGTTGCAGAAACAAAAACACTGGAAGACGGAACGTATAGTGTAATAATAAAAATGCCCTACAAGTACGTTAACTCTGTATCAATTAATGCGGTTTATACTCCGTCTGGTAGCGATGTAGGGGTATATTTAGCGGCTCTTAGTTCCACAATCACTGTTCAAGTTCAATATTACAAAACAGTACTTGAAATTTCCGCGCCAAACACTGTAAGACCAGGAACCACAATAACAGTCAAAGGAAACATCACAACAGAAGACGGAACCACGCCAAACCAAAGACAAATCACCATATACCTTGACAGCAACAAAGTAAACCAAGTAAAATCAAGCCAAAACGGAACCTTTGAAACCAAAGTCACAATTGACCCCCAGACTACACTGGGCACACACACCCTAGAAGGTACAGTTGACCCCACAGGTCGATACGATGGCACAAGCGTCCAAAAAATGTTAACAGTACAAGAAATATCAACCAACCTAAAAATTCATGCACCATCATTTGTTGTGCTTCCATCACAAATGCAAGTCAGCGGCACAGTAGAATCAAGCTCACAACCACTGCAAGGCACCACAGTGCTAATACAATTTGGAAACACATCGGTAAGCACTAAAACATCAAACGATGGAAGATTCAACTACACAATCAACATGCCATTAAGCACGTTTCTAGCAGGCTATCAAGAACTCACAGTACAAGCACAACCTACAGAACCCTGGCAAGCCACTGCACAAGCAAAAACTAGCGTTTTTGTTTTAAGTTCAATCAGCATTGGTCTTGCAGTTTTGTGTTCATCAACTGTTTTCTTGTTGTCTTTCCTCAAATTTACAAAAACAAACAATAAAAACAAAAAAACAATCAATGAAACAGCAACAACAAGTTTACCCCAAAACACACCCTCGCCACCAACCACAACAACTATTCAATTAAAAATATCAGGCAACCAAGGAGCTGTTCTTGAGGCATATATTGAAGCATTAAATAGGGTCCAACAAAAAACAGGCGAACAGTTAATGTCGGATATGACCCTGCGTGAGTACTTACAGAAAACTCAGCTAAAAATCTTCAAAGCCGCGGGTCCATTTGGAAAATTAACAATGATTGCGGAAAGAAGCTTGTATTCGCCTTATCAGCCACAACCAGAGGATATAGAAAAAGCCCAGAACTGGGTCGATGAAATTAGGAGGGAAATAAATGCAACCGCGTAAACTTTTGCCGCTGCTAATTTTAAGTGTAACGCTCCTGTTTGCGGTGATAATTTGGTTTTATCCGCCCTCAAGTGACTTCACAGTTGGCAATCCTTTCTGGAATGGGCTGCAAACATTTAGCAGTCAAACCAAAACTACAACACTAACCTCTTATGACAACCTGCCCACAAACCCAAAAGGAACAACAACAATCGTAATACCCTACGAACCGTTCACAACCACTGAACTTTCACAACTACAAAAATACATTTCAAACGGCGGAACCCTGCTGCTCCTTGACGATTACGGGTATGGAAATCAAGTTCTCAACAGCTTAGGATTAAATGTACGCTTCACAGGCACGCCGCTTTTAGACCCTTTATATGATTATAACAATAAATGGCTACCAAAAATAACCGACTTCAAAGCCACATCAGTTGGTGGCAACCTAAGCAGCATCGTGCTCAACCACGCAACCAGCCTAAACCAAACCACAGGCACAACAGTGATAGCACAATCCTCAGTCTTCAGCTTCTTAGACTTAAACAGTAATGGAGAATGGGACACAGATGAACCTAACGGACCATTTCCAGAGATGGCATACACCAAAGTTGGCCAAGGATACATCGTACTAGTAGCAGATCCCAGCATACTAATCAACAGTATGATAAACCTTGACGACAACCAACAATTCATAACAAATGCCATCAACATCCAAACTACAAACTCACAAGTCTACATAGACCAAAAACATCTACCAGCCACATCCCTTGATGAAGCAAAAACCACGCTCACCATTGTCTATAACGTTATTGCTTCACCAGCGGGCACAATTTGTTTGATAGCCGTTTTGTTAACAGTAACATTTTATCCAATTTTAAGAGTGAAAAAATATGACACAACTACTTGAAAAACAAACAACACTTGAAACCCCAAACAAGATACTCAATGAAATAGCAAAAATCGTAATCGACAAACAAGACATCCAAGAAATGCTACTAGTTGCACTCCTAAGCGAAGGGCATATACTAATCGAAGGCTTACCAGGAACCGCCAAAACCTTACTAGCAAAAACCTTCGCCCAGGTCATCGGAGGACAATTCAAAAGAATACAATTCACGCCTGACATGCTTCCCGCTGACGTTACAGGCTTCTACCTCTACACTCCAGACGGCAAAAACCGACTAATCGAAGGACCAATATTTGCAAACATTATCCTTGCAGATGAACTCAACAGAACCACCCCAAGAACACAAGCAGCACTAATCGAAGCCATGCAAGAAAAACAGGCTACCATAGAAGGAGAAACACGATACCTACCCAAGCCCTTCATGATCATAGCCAGCCAACTACCACACGGTTCCGAAGGAACATACCCGTTAACCGAAGTGCAAGCAGACAGATTCATGTTCAGAGTATGGAGCGACAACCTAAGCAGAGAATACGAAGAGCAAGTTCTTTCAAAAATAGACTACATTGAACAACCCGACATTCATGCAGTTATAACTTTAAACGAAATCATGTAAATACAACAAGACATTAAAGAAATCTACGTCTCAGAAAAAGTAAAACAATACATAATCGCCCTAATAATCAAAGCCCGCCAAGACCCCGACGTTCTGACAGGTCCCAGCACAAGAGCAAGCATAGCCCTATTCAAAGGCTCAAGAAGCCTCGCGTACCTGCAAGACAGAGACTATGTAATACCAGACGACGTAAAAAAACTAATCCAACCAGTTTTTGCCCACAGACTAAAAGTAAAAACAGAAGCAGAAATGGAAGACATAACCCCAAACACAATTATCGACCGCTTAATCAAAGAGGTCCCCGTTCCAAAAATAGACTAACAAAAAGGAACAAAAATGCCCAAATTAACCCTAAAAACAATCATCAAAGCATACCTCATAGTAATACTCTTACTGGGCATCTTAATTTCGCCTCTGCCACAATTCGCATTAGCACTAACACTTCTGGCACTTCAACTCTACACAACCTACAGACCACCCAACCCAAAAATGAACTTAGCAATAATCTTTGGCACACTCACTCTTACCCCATTAACCCTGACACCGCTAGCCGGAACCACATTCTCGGTCTTATTCATAACGCCAACTATCTATCTATTAGACCAAAACCTGCAGGAAAACGCCCAAGACCAAACATCGACACATTCAAAAAACGCAAGAACACCAACAATAACTCTAAAAATACTCTCAACAGCTTTATCCATCGTATTTTTAGCAACCCTCATTACACTTAACATAACACTTCTACTATCAACAACCATTCTCATAGTGTATCTTACAGCAATTTTAGGGCACAATTTAATAAAAATCCCCAAAAACCCACTCAAAGAAACAAAAACATGGAACAGAACCTTAGCAGGCAACCCATCAAACAACACAATCGAAATCACCACAACCTCAAAACTACACCTCCACACCACATTAACAGCAACCGAATCATGGATACAAATAACCCCCACGAAATACACAACAACCAACACGTCTCAAACAGTAAAAATAACATACACACCACCCCTCGCCGGACCCACAAAACTGCAACTCCACGCCACAACCATCGGTCCAAGAGGCTTAATCCCAACTAACCAAACACTCCAACCAGTTGACCTACACATCATCCCCAAAGCCAAATACGCACAGTGGCTAGCCAAAAAATACCTTGAACAAACCGCTACAGGAACAGCCTCAGCATTAACAACGTCCCCACCACGAACAACAACGGCAGCAAAATACGGCTTGGAATACTATGGCAGTCGCCTCTACCAGCCAGGAGACAGACTAAAAGAGGTAGACTGGAAACATACCTTCACCCTTGGTGAACTAGTCGTAAAAGAGTATTCAGGTGCCCACGGACAACCCACAATTATAGCAGCAGACTTAACCGCCAAAGATACGCAAGATGCTGACAAACTCGCATACAACCTGATAATAGTGGCGTTGACCTCAGCCAGAGAATCTTTGCCATCTGCACTAGCAGTCTATAACCAAAAAGAAAGCATTGCATCAACAGCACTTAATAACCCGCGAGAAACACTGAAAGAAACACTGAAAATAACTGAAAAAATAACTATAGTTGATCAAGCAGCTAAAGCTTTGCAACCGACAGAAATACGGAGACTCAAAAAGTTTAAAGAAGAAGTTGAAAAAACACAAAAAATCCTTGCAAAAATTCTGGATTTTGAGGTTGAAGCAAAACAAGCGATCACCAAACAACACCCCGCAACTCAAACACTCAATAGATGCATTGATAAAACACCGCCTCCAGCAATTATAACAGTCGCCTCATCCATGACACAGGATATGGAAGTATTATCGTTGACTTTAGAAAAACTCAAAACACAAGGGTATACAATCGTACTGATGCCCAATTAAACTAATTGGAAAAACATAGAATATTAAGAAAAGAAGGAAAGCTTTCTGTTGAAAGGTTAGATACGTATCGCTTTCCAAACAAGCATTTCGTTCATAAAAATTAAGGGTTTACGCTTTGTCATCATGCTAAAAAATAACCATGAATACTGGAGCAGACGGATCAAGCGGGTGTAATAAAATTGTGGCTGACCAATAATCCAGTAGTTAACTGAATACGCGGATTCTTTCAAAGTTTTGTTTAAAGTTAACGGGGAAAAACGGTTATGTCGATGACCATAGTATTCACCTGAAAATTTCATAACCAACGGGGCAGCAATTGAGGGCAGATTTGTGTCAATCCATAATAGAGGATTTAAAACATTCGTTGTGCAGCCGACAAAGAAACCGGCTTTTTTAGTTATCCTTGAAAATTCGCGAAACACTCCTTTCTTGTCGTCTATATGCTCAATAACGTTTATGCACATAATACCATCAAACACATCTGCCTTAAAGGGCAAATTGCTCAAATCAGCAAGCACAAATGCAGAAGCACGATTTTGTCGACGACACGCACGCAAATTTGAACACAGTAAGTCAACTGCAATACGTTGAGCATTATTTACGGCTTTTTCCATGTTGACACTAACACGTTCTCCGCCACATCCAGCATCTAAAAGCAGAAAGCCTTCACGAGATAGTTGCTTTGTTAAGGTAGCTAACGCTTTTGCGTAGAACCCATAGTAGATATATTTTACCAATTTAATATTTTCAGACATTTTTTAACTCACCAAACATAACCAAAATGAACTGAGCAAACTCAATTTTTTCCTGCTAACTGCAGGATATGATACTGATAGAGTATCATTGGCTTAGCGAGTACCCTAAGTAATGGTACACCTTGAATGACGCGCCCAAGCACTGAAAGCTCGGATTTGCCTACAACATTAAGCAAGGGAATTAATGTAATGTAAACTAACAGGAAAAAAGTGGTTCCTAAAACCAGAGTTATAATTGATGGAAAGGAAGTTCGCAGTAAAAAGACCAACGGAAGAGGACAAGAAAGCAATGTAGCTAAGTAGATGCGGCTAGTATGAGCGAAATCAAATTTTATCTTAAGCTGTTTTGTTGCAATGTAGGCGCCATAGATGGTAGCTAAGGCTCCCGCGATAAGATGCGCAACTATCACACCTATTATGCCATAAATTTGCGCTAAAAACGGTGATAGAATAATTGTAACAGAGAAATATATTGAAGTGAACTTTAAGGTCAATCTAGTTTTACCTATACCGTTAAACAAGCTTGTTAAACCCAGAAAACCCGCACCTACAAGATAATAAATTAAAACGCTAGCAGTCAAATATAGAGCAGCAGAACTGTAACTTGGACTAGTATAGATTAATTCAACAATCTGCTTAGAAAAAATCGCAACCAAAGTTGTTGCAGGAAGCATCAATAAACAGGAATACTTGTTTGCTTTACTGAAGAATTCACTGACCTGCACTGGACTTGATTCCAATTTGGAAAATGCTGGTAGAAGAGTAGTTGTAATTGCAGTTGGAATAACAGTTAAAAGAGTTACAAAATTGCTTGCTGCCTTAAAATTGCCAATTGCAGCATCAGTCGTGAAAAAAGCAAGAACCACCTGTTGATACAGCGGAAACAAACCAAGCATAACAACAGAAAAGTACAAAGGCAAACCATATTTTGTCAGAACTTTAAGAGTCTGAAGCGATTCTTCCTTTTCAAATCTTATACTTGAAACTACTGGTTTAGGTTTCAAAAATTTAGAAAAAAGGATAACTGCACCAAGAACAGAGGCTACTGCAAATCCTCCAATATAACCTATCAGTACACCTGTTAAGCTAAAACTAAAAATCAGCAAGATTATCTGAAAAACAGTCTTCATTATAGCTTGAATATTGTTTGATAACGCACTATACTGAGCTTGGTCAAGACCTACAAACGCAGAATTAGTTGTCGTAAAAATCACTTGAAAGACAACTGATAATGAAGCTATCTGAATGTAGAAAGCGCTGTCAGGTCGGTTAATAATTAAGCTGAAATAGTTAGCAAATACAATACTAAAAATAGATAAGGCTATAGCGATGCTTAACCTGAAGAGCAAGCCTTGACGGATGATGACGGGAACACGCTCTTCCTGCCCTTTGGCACGAAGGCTTGCAACAAACTTTGTGACACCAGCATTTATCCCAAAGTCTGTGAACAGAAGCAAGAGGGAAGGAATAACAAGAACAAGGGTGTACTGACCATATAATGAAGGTCCTAAGATGTTTCCTATCAGAATAGCAGAAATAGCCATAACAGCTGTTGCCACGGTTGCCCCTGAAAAAAGGAAAAAACCACCCCTAGCGGATTCTGTAGTAACTTTGGTTAGCTCATCGGTCAAGCATTTTCAACGCGTTTTATATTCTATAGGCTGGAACGTTTTTCTGCAAAAAAACACCACTTCATCAGGGTTTAATGCAAATCTGTTGGTTGAATAATCAGTTAATTTTATCTCTTCAACTATAAACCCTACAGATTGCAAACGTTTAACGTAATCATTTTTACTGTAGATTCGAACATGACCTGATTGACCAAACACTCGCTCGCATTCCTCACCCGAAATAACAGAAGAATCCTCAAATGTTTCTGCCAACATTGGCGAATAAGGAATCTGTAAAACAGCCCAACCGTCTGCCTTCAAAACCCGGTATAACTCTTTCATTGCTGATATATCGTCAATTATATGTTCAAAAACATGATTGCAGATAATAGCATCAAAGGAGTTGGAGGAAAAACTGTTTTTTCGAAGGTCAATTTTTATTTTTGCTAAAGGACTACTCAAGTCAGCAGGTAAATAGGTTATTTCTTGTTTTTCCAAAATCTTTTTTAATACTCTTTCTGGCGCAACATGAAGCAGAGTTATTTTTTTATTTATCAATTGATGGGTTGTTAGAAACAGGTAAACAAGTCGTTCACGGTCTCCTGACAAACAGTAGGGACAAATGGCGTTCAACCGATAACCCCCACCGACAATTTTTTTCTCTTTCAAAACAGGCAAGTCCAACCCAGTAGGCAAGAATTTTCTAAAAGAACGCGAACAAAAAGGGCAAGTAAACTTATTTCCCAGATAAAAAAGGGAACATATTGACCGTATTGCTAATGAAGCAAAATTTCTTAAAGCAATGCTATGAGTTCTCGGCAATATTCTGTTGACTTGTTTTATTTTCAAAGTACACCTTTTTTCGTTGGTTGCATAATGTTCTGAACATGAGAAAAAACACTTTGTTCTTTCTGGATGTTTGCCGTTGTGCAGCTGATTTTTTTGGTTTCAAAATTGCAGGTACTGAGCATTTGTTGGAGTTTTTCGTTTATTTTTTCCGAGTGTACTGTTTTTCGGACATCAAAAAAGAAGTCCATCTGATTAAAGCGTTGCATTAACTCTTCATATTTTATGGCCCACCCGAGGACCAAAGCAGGCACCCCATTTTTGTAGGCATGGATTATGGCATGATAACGGGAAGCTATAATGAAATCAAATTGTTTTATCACATATTCTAATTCGAAAGAATTCAGATCATCCACAATAACTTGCACATTTTTGTCATCTGAGAAGTGACTCTTGATTTTATTGGTAACCTCCAAGTCTTCAGACGAGTGCCTTAGCAAATAAACTGTTTTCTTAGCTGACAATAAGGTAGCTATCATTTGGAAATAAAGTAAGTAAATTTCTTTAGAATTTGCGTGTTCAATAACTCTAAGGTTAGGAATGATACCCACGGAATCAGGGTCAACATGGATAAGTTTTAGCTGAACATGCCCTGAATATACGCGTAAAGGATCACAACTGTTTTGAAGCACAATATCATAGCCTTTTTCTGCATTTTTACTAAAAATTCTTGCATAACGTAACCCTTCTTGTTCTCTTGCAAATATTTTTTGTGGATATTTCAGATATGTTGACAATAATGGGGTTAGCATGAATTTGAATTTTAAAGGATAGCTAAATGGACCTATTGACTGAGGAAAAATATAGTAGGGAACAGAATGTTTTTTGGCAGCAGCTATATTTAACAAGTAACTGATATTTCGTAGCAAACCCCATTGTGAAGATAAAGCAAATCCACTGATATCTATAAAACAGCAAGAATCGTCTACAACACTATTTAGTAAACTATGCAACAACTTATGCTTGCTTTTGTTAACGAATAATTTGCCGTTGAATGCGGAAAACCAAAGTCTAGTTTCAATATCCCAAGGAAGTATTCTAAAACTGTAACGCATCTTTTCCAATTCATCCCGGTCATAATCCGATGCTGAAAGCATTATGATTTTTTTGTCAGGATATCTTTGCTTCACTTGGTCAACCACAGTAAAAGTCATTGCTTGGGCCCCTTTATTGAACAAATCAGCACCAACAATGATTACGTTCTGACCGCTGTGATTTTTCAATCTTGACCCTCGAGTTAAAACATCAGTGCCCACTATAGATGCAAAACCGACTCCTAACTCTAAAATTTTCTTTGCTTTAAACAGATTTTGAGAAACATTACTCAAAAATATTGCAGACTTTATTTTGACAACATTATAAGTCATGCCCCACATAATTTCTTTAGGGGTTCCAAAAAAAATGTTTTTTACTTCAGGAGTTTTTAGGTCCTCACCATATTTTGCTATTAAAAACTGTATATTAGTGATGTTTTTGGTTTTTTCTTGGATAACTTGAGATTTCTCAACTGAAGCCATAGAAGATTTTTCTACTGTGAAAAACTTGGAGTACCTTTCAAAAATGCTCTTGCCTTTTTCAGTTCTAATTATGACACTTGATTTTCCACAGTAATCATCTTTCCCTTTTATATAGCAGTCGCCCACGGAAATATCAGCATATTTGTTTAGTTTATTAATACAAAACCGGCACCGGTTCAGTTGAAAAAAATCTTGGAGATTTATTCTTACGTTTCTATGTATGATTTTTTGTCTTCCTGAATCAAACACCATCTTTGTGTGTCCAGGCCAACCACTTTTTTCTTTGGTTCGATATTCAAACTTTACAATCTGCTCATCACCTGTTTTGTATGTGTCTTCAACAAAGCGCAGAAAGTTGAAGTTCAGATTTTTATCACAAAAAAGCCCAATTAAGAAAAGATTCTCTTTATTGATTCCAAATTTTTGTATGAAATGGGTAATTCCCCAGATTTGGCAGGATGTACCCACGATTACGTATTTTTTGTCTTCCCTACGTTTCAACACTTTTATAACATTATATACCGAAGCAGGAACATACTTGGATTTTGCACATCTCATCACCTCGGCAACGTCGGTTGCAACTGTTAATCGAGCGGGTTTACCTTCAAACTTGTCAAAGTCTAAAACAAAAGCAGCATCAAACTCTTTGTTTTTTAGTAACTCAACAATTAAAGTCGTAACTAATCCGCCACTAGTCGAATTCAGCCGCACGTCAGGGTTATTGCTGTATGCAGTATAGCAGCCTAAACAATTGCCCATCATAGCAGATACTGTATTCTTTTTTCCAATTGCATCTACAACATCAAGATTGATGCCAGGACAAAACTCCAAACAGAGTCCACAACGTGCACATTTTTTATCATTGACTTTTGGTAGGAACTGACCGAACTTATTTTCCATTATGATTGCGTTTTTTGGGCAGACGGCTGCACAGATTTCACATGACACACATAAATGGTGGTTTCTTGTTTTTGTCACGTTCGATTCCGAGAAGTTAATCGAGCTGGTTAGGACTTGCTTACTCATATATGAGGTCATAACCATTGTTGTATACAAGATTGAAGAGGTCAGGTAACTCTGCAACATATTTTTCTGCGGTTATGTCACTTACGCCTCCGACGGTGGTATAACTCAGGGTTGCAGAACTAATTATGATTGCATCTGAAGAGTATTCAAAGTTGTTATCGTTAATTTTGTTGTTGAAGTCCCGTGAAAAACTTACAAGGTTAGGCCAAGCAAATAATTTAACAATTCCACCAAAACGTAAATCACCATTAAAGGATTGTTCATCAACACTATGTTGCGAAGCAAAAACAGCTGTGTCTACGTTTGCATCGTTAAAACATGAATAATACATAATTGAGTAAGAGGAAGCATTAGTTATCGGCGAGATGGCAATTGCACCAACAAAAAGCACCATTATTAAGCCATAAACAAACTTGTTATGTCTCAGCTTCCAACAAATCACAAATACACTAATTGAAGTCAGCAAAATGAGGAATTTGTCAAAAATAAATAGAAAACGTTCACTAAAGCCAATAGGGACACCAACCCCTAATGCAAACCAGATTGCACCAGTAGTCAAAGCTACTGAAGCAAGAAGCAGTATACGTATATACTGAACATCGAGTCTCTTCTTAACAAACAGGTATAATGCCCACAACAAAACAGGAACAACCACTGCCAACGGGAGAAAGAAACGAATAAACTTGCCCAACTGCGACATTACCGCAAGCTGATCTGCAATTTCAGGAATCAAAGGAGAGGTAGCAAATGCACCGCGAGCAACAGGCGTTATTTCGCCAATAACCATGCTTTCTAACGTGAATACAGAGGTTCTGAATACAAATAATGAAGAGTAAAGCCACCAACAAATTGTACTAACCAGCAAAATCAGAGCAACTGACAGGTATTTTCTGAAGGGAAAGGAAAAAATTTCTATGGAGAAACGCGAGAAAAATTTATAGCTACACACTATGACCAGCAGTAATAGCCCTAAAGTAAGTGGGAGGTAAGCGTGGTATGCAATGCTTACAGCGCCTATGAAGAAGGATAGAAGTAGGAATCCTTGTTTATGAGTGAATAATCCGTAAAAAAATATGAACAGCGAAATAAGAATCAAAGAAAGTGTTATAGTGAAAGGTGAATAGTGTATTGATTTTGGCTCAACCAAAATGAGTAGCACAATAGAAAGTATACCTGCACGTGGTCCAAAGAATCTCTTGATAAAAACAAAGGACACAAAAACTAAGAGACCTTGAACAATTATCGCAAGAATGCTAGTGCTTAACGGAAAAATTGTGCCAGTGACTTGTTCAAAAACGTCTGTAAGCAAAAATGTGTTGGGCCAGTAAAGGTAGCCACTGGCTTGTATTCCTTGAGACGCAAGGACGTTAACGTTTAGATAATGGGTAAATATATCGTAGTGCACTAGCCCGTTAAAAAGGTAATAGGGAAAAATTATTTTTATAGAGAAAGCGCTTATGGCGATGAAAAATGCAGCTAAGTAGTAGTAAATGCTTTTTTTGATTTTAGGTAAAAGCAAAAACACTGAAAGTCCTGCAAACCCTAACACAACATTGAGCCAAGGGAAGTTAAGCCAAAAATTTAGCGGACCACTGTAGGCAGTTAGCGTCAAACTTTTGTCAGCAGTTATGAACAGTATAGCAGTTAATAGTATGAAAACAAGAATTAACGGGACTACTGCAAGCTGCTGCTTAAATGAGGTTATCTTATTCAAACGCTCGTTTATTTATTGATGAAAGCATCTGTTCAGCCACTACCTCTGGCTTATGAGAAACAACGTACACATTTAAATGCTCAGAAACCGTTTTAACTATCTTAAACCTCAAATCATCATCAACAAGCAGTCTCTGAATTTTTGAAGCCCAACTCTGAGGCTCATTTTCATCAACAACCATGTATTCTTCTACCCCAGTTCCAGACAACAAATCAGTTATTGCATCCGTTTTAGTTGCGACAATGGGCACATTGGCTACTACTGCTTCCACAAACTTCATCGGAACCACATTATTTAGCAGTTTTGACCGCGGAATTAAAAGTAAATCTAACGAGTTGTAAATCGCAGGCATCTCTTTCTCCGGAACACGCAAAATCAAAGAGCCTTTTACATTTAAACGCTTCATCAACTTGCTTACCCGTGCTTCATCGCGTAAATCGCCGGTACCCACTATGAGCAGTTGAGAATTAGACACGACTTTTTGAACCAAACTCATTGCCTCAACTACGACATCAACCGAGTGAACCGGTGAAAGGTTACCCACATAACCAACTACATACTCCTTTTTAGGCAATGATGAAATAGGAGTAGGTCTACTGAAAAGTTCAAAAGAAACAGGTTGCGGTAACACAACAATGTGATTATCGTTTCCTCTTATTTTTGCAATTACATTAACAAATCCTGGAATTGAAAAGATTGTATCAGCGTTTTTAATAAGGTATTTTTCCAAAGACCAACCCATATTTGTGGCAATTCTCTTAAAGAGGCTTTTCTTTCCAGCATAAAGGTGATCAGATGAAATAGAGGCAATCTTTACTGCAACAGGACCTAAAATCTTTCGCAGTGTAACAAAACCAAAAGCTAACCAGGTTCCCCTAATATATATCACGTCAAAAGACCGCGTTAATTTCAGGAAGACAGCAATTGAAGATAACAGAAAACCATAGATTACCAGTTGTAGCATATAAAAAAATGGACAAGGCGCAGGTATTCTTGGAAGAGTTATTGTATCCATTTTTTCAGTGTTAACTGGTTCTCTTGGCTGCATTATACTTTGAATGGTACTAATGGCAATAACCGATACGTGCTCTACTCGCTTGTGAGAAGCAAGACTGGTTGCAATACGCCGTTCATTAACAGCATTTCCCACAAGACCATGAAAACCTTCCAAAATCATCAGTACCTTAACCAATTTGCTCACCTACTTTAACGCGTGATATTCTGCCGTTTGTTATTGTTTCTTTTTCAGGGTGTTTGCAGCCAAGTTTAGCGAGATTGCCAGCACATCTAAAAATCGCCACAAAAACCGCTTTTGAGCTAGAAATATTTGCAGGTATGTTATTATAGCATCAATATAAGCTGAAGGTGTACCTGTTGGTAATGATTGGTTATAAAAGGGGGTTTTCTTACCTAAGAGTTTGAAGATCTCAATGCGTGCGCTTATATAATTTCGTTTACGGATTAAAGCGCCTTTCTTGGATGCAATTACTTCGCTACTTTTTGTTTTTGTTAGGTCTATTCTGTTGTCTGCCAGTGCATTTGCTATCAAGTTTTCCGCAGATGCCGTTCTGGATATAAGTATGGAGCTACCAACAGACTCTTTTTGGTAATTGGGCATCCAGTTGTCCCCAAAGGAGATATCGGCTAATTCAGCTGTATGATCAAGACACATAGTGCAGCGGGGTAAATATAAAAAAGACCGTAACCATTTATTGTAGTATTGAGTGTAAGGTACCGAGATTTTTTGCCCATTTTTTAGTTTAACACACAGGTAACCCAAGTAACCTTGTCCTCGATAGTCTAAAACAGCTACATCGTCTTTTTTTATACATAATTTTTTTAGTATATACTCGGTCGCCAGAAAATTTCGATTGTAAGAGCACATAAGACCAAAAGTGAAAAGTATTCGCTCACCTATTTTTTTATTAACAGATATAGCTTTTTTAACGCCCTGTATATGACAAGGCAAACCAACTATAGCAAAACGCCCATCTGTTTTAAGAACTTCTTTTAACACAACATTTGTTGGCACAGGACAATATTTGGACTTAGATGCTGCCACAATTTCTTCTTTTGTCTTCGCTAAGACAATTTCGGGACGCAGAGGATTTTGATCACTCATCCTTGTCACTATTGCACCATCGATAATCCGCTTTTCTAGGGCATAAATCAACAATTCAGTGATTAATCCACCAGAAGAAGAATTGTACCGTATCTCATAATTAGTTGAATTACTAACGTAAAAATCAAGGAAATTGCCCACCAGAAAATCCGCAGGCTCTTTCCCAAACAGTTCCAGATTTAACTGTTTAAAGTCAACAGATTCGCCAGGGCAACAACGGAGACAGACCCCACAGTTAATACATTTTTGAAAGTTTATCCGCGGAAAAAAATTGCCTCTATTTTTATCTTCATACATTTTAATGGCTGATTGTGGACATACACCCTCACAAGTCCCGCATGCTGTACAAAGACCAGCGGTAACTGTCCTACTGATTGTCTGTCTATTTTTGTCTTGTAGAAGTGCTTGTGTCATATTCTCAAGACAGCTGCCTTAAAAATTGTCGATAACGTCACAAATACCCCAAACTTGCTTTTTCAGCTCTTCTGCTTTAATGGATAATTTATTTTGTATTTCAACTCGTGCGGATATCATGGTGTTTATTTTTAAAATCAAATCCTCACAGGTTAGTGTCCTAAAATGACTAACAAATTCATCCAGACCCACCATCCGCATTATTCCGGGGGTTTTTTGGCTGTACGCTATTCCAATAGTCGGAACACCCATTGATAACGCAGCAATTATCGAATGTGTTCTTGAACCAATAAACAAGTCACACTGACCAATTATTGCTTTTAAGATATCAGCTTCAGACTCGTCAGTGACTGGAATTATGTTTTGTTTTTTAGTTACTTGCGAGTACACCTTGCGTACTGCATCAAGGTCGTCTCCGCCGATTTTTGCTGAGTGAGAAGGGGGGTCACTTATTTTCTTTAACTGTATTTCATGCGGAATAAGAAGGACTGTAGCGTGCAAGTTAGTGACCAAATAATCCGCGGTTTTTGCAAGTATTTCGGTGTATTTCTCTGATTCAGAACTTATCAATTGTGAAGCACCGATGCCCACTATGAGACTTTTACTTTTTAATTTGGAAAAATATTCAATAGATTTAGGTGATGCCTCCTGTACAATAAAAGCGACATCTGGAACGTCAAATATGATGTTCTTGTTTATGCCAGCAGCTAAAAGGTACTTTTTAGAAAGCGGTTCTCTAACCATCACGGCTCTGGCCCTGTTTAGGAGATTTTTAACGAAGAATCTGTCAAAGCTCCGGTTAAATGGACCCAGAGAGGATGGGAAAATAAGCAATGGTTTTCCAGTCGCGTCGATTAGAAGGAGCTTAACGATAAAATCGAGATAAAACTTTGAAAGAAGCACAGAATTTTGTAGTTGGTTTCTACCAGTAAAGCCATCACCATACACTCCTACAATCAGGTCTGCCTTGAAGTATTCAGAAAGAAGAACGGGAATAGCCGCAAAGAAAGATTGTTTTTGTTTTGTTATTTTTACATCAAAATTAAGCTTACGGCACTGCTCATGTTCCTCTTTTGGATGAGCAGAAACTATGCAAAGTTTTGCGTCTGGTGCATATTTCTTAAGTAACATGAAAGCACCGATGCCCATTTCGCGGGTGCCCAAGCTACGATGAGTAAAACTGGCGCCGTCAACAAATATTCTCTTTGGCTTAGTTGAACTGTTAGTGTCTTCTTTAAAAACCATATCTAAACCAAGTTTTTGTAAACTTCAAGATATTGTCCAGTAATTTTCTCGATACAGTATGCATTTCTGGCAAAGGCACGAATATCATTGCTGAACTGAGGTAACAAATGTGAGTTTTTCAGGGTTATTACTTGATTGGTTAGGTCCACCATTCCGTCACCCAGTATACCATATTTCCCTTCTTGAGTTAGTTCAGAGGAGAAAGGTAATTTTAGCATCAGGGGGATCTTTCCTAAACACATACCTTCCAAAAGGGTCATCGGGCAAGCTTCATAAAAACTGGGAATTAACACAAATTTGCAGCTTTTTAGGCTCTTTATTAGTTCCCGTTTTGAAGTGAACCCTTTTAGCTGGACATTTGTTAATCCCAAAGCTTTAATGCTTTGCTGCATTTTGCCAAAAAGAGGACCAGTACCATGAACAATTATTTTGAAGTTAGTATTCCTCTTTTGCAGCAAGTAAGCCATCCTAATCACGTTTGAAGCACCTTTTCGCCAGTACAAACGACCAGCGAATAGAATTTTTTCCTCTGATTCGTCAATGCCGTCTGTGTTTTCGCAGTAGTCCTTATCAAGCGATTGCAAGTCAACACCGTTATGTATAGATTGGATTTTGTTTTCGTATTTTTTGCCCATTTCGATCAGGATTTCAGATTTCAAAGCTTTTGATACGGTTATTACAGCGTTAGAGTATTGAAGTTCCTTTTTGTAACTCATGTGCCAAGCAGGGTAGCCCAAGAAGAATTTTGAGAAGTCATCGATTGTTCCACCACGAAAAATTGATTGTGAACTTGCAATCTTGTCAAAAAGGGCGCTTCCATGAAAGGTAACAAGCACGGGAGCATTCTTATTTAGATTTTTTACTAAAGGATAAGTACAACCTGACTGCCCGTGGATAACGTCAACGTCTAAGCTTTGGATTATTTTTGATATTCTCTTAAAGTTCCAAGCTTGAAAAATTGTATGCCTAGGCGGAATGCTTGGGTACGGAAGTCTAATAACATCCACAGCATTTTCCATTACCCGTTGAAAACGCGTAGTTCCAATGGAAGAGATGTCTTCGGGATGACCAGTTATAACATGAACATTGACTCCTCTATGTGAGAGCCCTTTTGCCAACTCAAAAGCGAAATTGCCAATTCCTCCAAAAATGATAGGAGGGTAATCGTGAGTAATCAAAGCAATATCCAAAGATTCACGCTTGATTTTTAAGTATAGATTATGCCTATACCGAATCCTTTCTGATTGGAACTTGCAACAATCTCCTGATGCTTGTAGATAGGTTTTATTTCATTCCAAAACTTGCTAACACCACCTACTAATTCCTGAGGACCAGCACAAATATCATGGAACGCTATTAAGCCGCCTTTTCGAACAAGCGGACTGTACGCATAAAAATCGTTCTTTACGCCTTCATAGGTGTGGTCAGCATCTATGAAAATAAAATCTAATTTTTGCTGGTTCAGCAGTGTTTTGATTAAATCAACAGTTGAACGAGCATGAGAATCCTTTCGAACTAGATACAGTTTCTGTTGATCTATTGCAAATGAACGGTAAAGCATCATTTTCCAGTTGGGATACCATACACCGCCGTATTCGCCTTGCGGCAGGTCAACGCTGATTATAGTGGCATTAGGTTTTGCAATACGTGCCAACAGGAACAATGCGCCACCTCGTGCGGTTCCAAGTTCCAAAACATATTGTGGTTTATTTTTTTCCAAAATTTTAAGAAGGCTGGCGAATTCTTTTTTGATTTGAAGAGGAGCGATATTTAACAAAATATATCTTGTGAATTTGAAGGCTAAATCAACAAATTCCTCTATACTGGTGCACTGATCTGCCTCTTTCTTTAGGTGGTCTGCTGTATGCAAGGAGAGTGATTCGAAAAAACCTTGAAGGGCAGGCATGAAAAGAAAACGTAGAATAACTTTTCTTAACCATGGCCTGTTGACAAGAATTGTATCGTAATTATCAAGCAGGGCCATAACTTACCATTGATACTGAAAAGTGTAAGTGTACTTAATCATGCTTAACTTTTGCCACAATAATGAAACCGAAAGGGAGAATTTTGAAAAAGACATTTCTTAATGCAAGAAGATGCCCAGAAGCCTTAGAAGTTGGGACGCCGTAGTTAACATTTTTTACAATAATGAAGCCACTTTTTGTTAATTCCTTTATTGTTTCATTTCTTGAAGGAACACTGACATAATCATAATAAAACAAGCCATGTAATCTGGACGGCAAATAGCCAACAAATGGAAGAAATGAATGGTGCTCGATAGGAAAATATCGGTTAGGCAATTGTATGATGAAAAGACCATCTTTTTTCAATATTGCTTTTACTTCTTCAAAAAATTGTTTCCGATAGTCTTCAGGTATGTGTTCTATCAAACTAAAAGCGCTGCAGAAACGAAAAGATTGCCCTTTGAAAGGCAACATACAACTGCTACCTACTATGTAGGGTGCTTTATCCTTGGCGCTAAAAAGGTTAGTTATATCAATACCAACTGTGTTGAGGTCATATATTTCAATGATTTTTTCCGTTAAGCTACCTGTCCCGCAGCCAATGTCAAGCAAGCAGGGTTCTAATGAAGCAGTATTACTGGATAGGTTAAGTTCTTGCTCCACGTTTTCCAGCATATTAGCGAGAAAGAGGTCTCTTCTGGGGGAAAGGGTAGCTGCAAAAGTGGTCCATATTTGATGTTTAACGTATTTGTACATGCCACGCCAAAACAAGTTCGCTCTCAAATAGACCATCTAAAGACTGTATAGGTAAGATTAGTCAGCGTGATGGCCATTGGAGAAATTATGGAATGATTTTGCGCAGACTTCAACCATACCATCTACTGAGTAGCCAATTTTGTATTTCTCATATACTTGCTGTTTCATCTGATTGAGTTTATCAGTGTCTATTTTTTCAATCTTTTTTATTATTTTGGCAAGATTCCCAGAGGTTTTATTAAAATATAGTGCGCCTATTCCGGCTACTTCCCTGTTAAATGAAACATCTAGAGCAATTATTAAGTTATGACAACTCAAAGCTTCGACGAGCGTCGGGTTAGTTCCTCCTACTTCGTGACCATGTATGTATACAAAACAATTATGTCTCAGCATCCTTTGCACTTTAGGCTCGTATATGCCGCCTAAAAAGAAAACCCTATCAGATTTTGACTTCAAAAGTTTTTTAACATATGTGGTTTTTTTTAATGGACCAACGATAACCAGTTTTTTGTCTGAATTTGATTTTAGGTATTCCTCAATTATTATGTCAATATTGTTTTCGGGCTCTAGTCGAGCTATTACTAGATAGTATTGATTCTTCTCAAGATTATATTTCTTTAAGAAGGTTGAATCCAAAGGGGGGATTTCACGGGTGCCGTATGGTATGTAGACTGTGGGAGCCTTGTATGCCTTCTGGTAGTAAGTACAAAGGACTTTTGAGTCGACAACAATATAATGGGCTATTTTTAGGGTAAGAACCTCAAATGATCGAAGCAAGAATCTTAATGCATAACTGTATTTTCGTCTCTTCCATTCTAAACCGTCAGGATTCACAACAACAACTTTACCAAAAAGCCTAGGCAAAATTAGAACGGGTACAGAAGTGTATGCTAACATGTATATTATATCTGCATTAAAAGTTGCCCAAAAAACTGAAAGTGCATCATAAACTGCAGGTTCAGAAAGATTTCTCAAAGAAGTGATAACTGGAAAATACATCAAGTTAACATCTTTGTATGTTCCATGTTTTATTGTAAAATCTTTAGATTCACAGGTTACCGATACTTTGAAGCCTTTCTGAACCAACCCCAGACTTAACTCTTGAGTTATCGTTTCATATCCACCATATTCAGCTGGAATCCCCCGGGAACCCAAGATCGCAACCCTAATCTTTTTTTGGTGCTCCTTTGCGTTTAGATCACTGGAGCTTGAATTAGAAAAAACAGTAGACAGATTTAAAAATTTGAATAGACGCAATTTCAATTAAGGAAGCCTTTTTTGGCTAGGCGCTGAGTGATTCTTTGTTCCATCCGTTTTATCAAAGCAGATGTGGCTGCAACTGCAATAGCTTGCGCTGCAAAAAGTAGTAAAAGGACACCCACTAGTGCCCAGCCGCTATGCCAGATGCCTACAGTGGATTGACGAAAGATAACCCAGCCAAGTATACCTGTTGCTGGTATAATTGCTGTGCTGGCAAGAGCGGAGAATAGTAAGACGGGATTATGTTTCCAAGACAATTTAACTAATGCACTAAGAATCCCAAAGCCATTCCAAGTAGAGAGTTTACCTTTACCTATCCGTTGTCTATATCCAATAGGAACTTCTGTTATATTGTATCGTGCAGCGGTTTGAGCAGCGATCTCCACTTCAGTTATGAAGCCTTTGGAGCTAAGTTCAAGCTGCCGTGCTACTTCAGTATTTAGAAGATACATACCTGAGCATACATCGGAAAGGTTTGCGCTAAACAGCAGATTGAAGGCTTGTGTGATTACTTTATTCCCAAATCTGTGGATATAACTGATATTTTTTCTGTCACGTACACCTATTACCTGAGAGTATATGTGGCAGTGTGCAAGCAGTTTCCAGATGTCTTTAGCTGGGTAGGTGAAGTCTCCGTCAATAACAAGCATGTAGGGTGTTGCGACGTTGTCTATGGCGGTTTTTACTGCACCTGTTTTGCCTCTGCCATGCTGGTGAATGAATTGTACGCCACTTTTTTCTTTTATGATGTTTAGGGTGTTGTCGGTTGAGTACCCATCAATGACCAGAATGTTCTGGTAGCCTTCTGACAGTAGTTCATCTATTACTTTGCTGATGGCTAATTCTTCGTTTTTAACAGGGATAACTATGGTTACTTGGTCTTTCCTGATGGGCGTGCAGTTAGATGTGAAAACGTTTTGGGTCACAGCAGAATTGTTAGTTGCAGAGTCTTGGGTTAAAACCACTTTTTTCAGGGCGAAAAATTTTTTGAGACAGCATTTTTTGGCATCTTTATTGTTTGTTGCTGGTGGTTTTGTGGGGTTTCATCACGACAAGGGAAAGGAGAATGAAAGTAAGTTTACCGCTCAACCCTTTCACACCGTAACTGCAAGTTTTCTGCTTGCTTGATACATTGGCAGATTGTTGACTTCGGTTACTGTGAGGTATCTGACGAAGCCTTCATCATTTGCCCATTTGTGAGATAGTTTGTTTCCCCAGACGTGGGCTATGCTGCTTATTTTTTGGGCAAGTGGAAACCCGTAGCTTATCATGCCGGATCGTATTTTGCCTATGAAAGCGGGCAAGCCACCGATGGCGCAAAGCAATTTCTCTGATAGTTCAGTCATAAGTTTTAGAAGCAAAGAGCTTTGGATCCGGTCAACAGTTTGGATCACAGCTTCGATAAATCTTCGTTTCTCTAAACTTAGGACTTTGAACCAAGAATTGTTGCTTCGGATTGCCTTCTGTTTAAGTTTAATCAAAAATTGTCTACCGCCAGTTTTAACCATGCTGCCTATATTTTGAGTACGCCCTGTTTGATTTGTCTTACCAAAAATTTCGCGTTTCATTGATGAACCTCACTTTTTTTTCTTGCTTTTTTTGGATGCTTTTGAAAACTAGGCGTCACGGAGGTTTTTTTCTGGTTGAGGATATTTTTTGGGGGTTTTTGTGGTGAGGATGATTCTTGGTTTTCTTGTTGCTGTAGGTAGTCTAGAATGCTTATGCAAACTCGTAAGCAGTCTTCGCACAAAGTGAAACCGTATTTTAAAAAAAGAAGCGGTTTTGTTTCCTTGCAGATTGGGCACTTACCAGTTTTTATTCCAACAAATGACAGATGTTTGAATAACGGTTCTGTTTCTTGCTGGGTTTCTTTTGGTTGAGTTCGGGGGCTCATCATACAATTCACTTGGCAGACAAACGGTGATTGTATGTCTTACAAGTGGTATATATCTTTTGCCCGTTTTCTGAAGTGATAAAAAAGGCTTTGAAAAAACAGCAAAACAACTAAAGCATTTAAATCAGCCATAAACCTTTAAATTCAGCTTAACTAAAGAGTGTTGAAAACCAAAGCAACATAAAAGACTGCTATGCCGAGGTCTCCTAGCCAGGCAGGGAGCAAGCCTGGAGATGCACTCTTTTCAGGGTGCACCAATCAGCTTGTGGCCTCTCGGGGCCACGGGGGTTCAAATCCCCCTCTCGGCGCCACCATTAATCCATTATTTGGCATTTTTTGGTTTACCCATCGGCACTAAACCAGCCGAGATAGCCAGTATGGGACCAACAATTAAGCCAGCCCACATAAACAAAGCCACTATACCCATAACCACAAAAGAGACACGCTTTTTAATTGTGACTCTCGGGCTGCTTTTAAGAGAAAGGTGAAGAACCAATACCCCAAGAAGGAAGGGTATAAGTGCAAAGATCATTGTGACTATGGCTTCTGCACCTGCATTTACTTGCAATGCTGCAAAGATTAACTGGTAAAGTGTTGTTGCTGCTGTTCCAATAAAGGTAATTCCTGCTATTGCACCCAGCCAAGCCATTAAATTTGTGAGACTGTTTTGTTTTTTTAGTTTCCAAGCAACCAAAATTCCACCCACTACAAGAGATGCAAGCATGGGTGCAAAAATTATGGCGAGACTTTGTCCTTCCCACTGATAAATGCTGATTAGGCTAAACGGTATTAAAATCCACTCTTCAACAGTGTATATTTCTAGGTCACCCACTGTTAAGCCATAATTTCCACCTTTGGGTTCATCAGATTGCTCAAAAACTACAAGATAATACTTTCCCGGTGCAGGATTTTCCAACGTGAAATCGGCTAACTCTACAAATACGCTTGGAGAAAAGGGTTCAAAGGTGGGTTTTTGTTCTGTGTTATTTATGAGTTGGGCACCATATTCAGAGGGCACTGTAATTTCTTCTGGAATATTGCCATCGGAGGATATTTGTGGTCCCATCAGAATTATTCGCGGATTGAAGTTTTCGTCTTCAACTCTTATGGATTTGTAGAGTAAGGTGTGTATGTTTTGTCCAGCAGTTATGTTAAAAGTGTAGTATTGGGCATCGCCGTCTTTGTTTAGTGTTGAGTATATTGCCCAAGATTTGGCGGGGTCAGGAATAACTGTAGCGGTATCGATTGATTCGTTATTGTCTGTTTCTAATGGAGAATGAGCTATAACTATTGGAACAAAAAAAGCCATCAGCAAAGCAAAAGGTATTGTTACGGTTAGGATTTTTCTGTTCAAACTCTAACCCCAATCAATATTTTCTTACTTGTAACTAATAAATCTCTGTCAATTGCTCAATTGAGATAACATCTGCTGATCTTACGTGTTAAGTGTAACTTAGATAAAGAATAAATGTGTGGTTTTGTAACTTTTTAATGAGGTTTTTGTTATGACTACTTTACCAGCAGAAAAACTTAGGCGAGCCTGTGATGCTAATTTTATGCACTGTGAATCCACCAAAGATTTAACTCCAATAAGCGAAATCATTGGTCAAGAAAGAGCCGTCAGAGCCTTACAGTTTGGATTAAACATCAAAAACCACGGGTTCAACATTTACGTGGCAGGCTACTCGGGGACAGGAAGAAAAACAGCAGTTAAAAATTTTGTTGAAGAGCTAGCTCAAAAACAGCCCGTGCCTTCAGATTGGTGTTATGTGAACAATTTTGGTAATCAATATGAGCCTAAAGCCATCAGGTTGCCAGCGGGTAAAGGCAAAGAGTTCAAGGATTCGATGAAGAGTTTTATTGACAGTATAAAATCGGCGTTACCTAAAGCTTTTGAAAGTGAAGATTATGCATCCAAAAGAGCTGCAACCGTTAAAGAACTGGAACGGCAAAGAGCCGCCCTTATTGACCAGTTAAACTCAAAAGCCCAAGCGGAAGGCTTTGTTATTCAAACCACCCCAATTGGTTTACTTCTTATTCCAATTGTAAATGGGAAGCCGTTAAATGAGGAAGAAATCGCAGCACTGCCTCAAAACATCAAAGAAAAGCTTCAAGAAAAACGTGACAAGCTAGAAGGCGATTTACGTAACACCATGCGGCAACTCATTGACATGGAGCGAAAAATCCGTGAAGCACTCAAAAAGCTCAACCGCGAAGTTGCCCTCTACGCGATTGGAACCCAAATCGACAGCATGCTTGAAAAGTACACAGAAACTGATGAGGTTACAGAGTATCTAAAAGAAGTTCAAAAAGATATTTTGGATAATTTACAGCAGTTTACCAAGCAAAATGAGCCCAAGCAGCAATTTCCATTTGCTATACCGTGGATGAAAGAAGAACCCTACAAAAAATATGAAGTAAACGTGGTTATTGACAATTCTGAAACCAAAGGCGCGCCAGTTATTATGGAAACAAACCCTACATACCACAACCTTCTGGGAAGAACCGAAAAAGAAGCCCAGTTTGGCGCGTTGACAACAGATTTTAATATGATACGTGCAGGAGCCGTCCATAAGGCCAATGGCGGATACCTCATTGTGCCCGTTGAGGATTTGCTACGTAGCCCATTTGCTTATGATGGCCTTAAACGGGATATCAGGGACCAAAAAATGTACATTGAAGAACCAGAAGAACGCTACGGGTTCATCAGTGTTAAAACCCTAAAACCTCAACCAATTCCCATGGCAACTAAAGTGATTTTGATTGGCAACCCCGAAATTTACCAGTTAATGTTTAGCATGGACCAAGATTTCCGAGAACTCTTCAAGGTTAAAGCCGAATTTGACACAACAATGCCTAGAACAACTGAAAATGAGCAGCAATACGGCGCTTTTGTGTGTGCTCTTTGTGAAAAAGAGAAACTAAAACATCTTAATGGGGCAGCATTGGCTAAACTTATTGAGTACAGTTCAAGACTAGCTCAAGACCAATACAAGCTAACCACGCATTTCTCCGCCATCGCTGACGTCATCAGAGAAGCAAACTTTTATGCGGAACAAGACAAAACCGACCTGATTATAGGAGTCCAGGTAAAGAAAGCTATTGAAGAAAAAATTTACCGCTCAAAACTAATCCAAGAAAAAATTCAAGAAATGATAAAACGTGGCTTCTTTTTGATTGACACCGTTGACCAGAAAACTGGACAGGTTAATGGTTTAGCGGTTTCAGGATTGGGAGACTTCATGTTCGGCACGCCCTCTCGCGTGACAGCAAGCATCGGTTTAGGCAAGGAAGGCGTGATTGATATTGAAAGAGAAGCAAAAACAGGCGGTCCAATCCACACCAAAGGCGTCCTTATCCTAAGCGGCTACATCAACGACAAGTACACCAAAGACAAGCCACTGAGTCTCTCAGCGCGGCTGGTTTTTGAACAGAACTACGGCGGAGTAGAAGGTGACAGCGCATCAAGCACGGAACTCTATGCTATGCTCTCAGCTCTTAGCGGGTTACCCATTAAGCAAAATATTGCTGTAACGGGCTCGGTTAACCAGAAAGGTGAGGTTCAGGCAATTGGCGGTGTGAACGAGAAAATTGAGGGTTTCTTTGAAGTTTGTAGAGCTAAAGGCTTCACAGGTAAGCAGGGCGTGATGATTCCAGACAGTAACATTCAAAATCTTATGCTTAAAGAAGAAATAATTGAAGCAGTGAAAGCAGGGCAATTCAGCATTTACTCAGCTAAAACTATTGATGAAGGCATTGAAATTCTCACAGGCACCAAAGCTGGCGAACGTGAAGCAGATGGAACCTTTGAGGAAGGCACCGTGAATTATCTTGTAGATAAGCAGCTTAAGGCTATGGCAGATAAACTCAAAGAGTTCCCCCTCTTTGAAACCCAGAAAAGAGCATAAAACTAAAAACGCTCTTTCCCCACACATTTTTAATGCAGTTTTGTATCATGAATTGGCGTTTTAAGGCAAAAACGCTTGATAAAATGCTTGTTTTGTAGCGCTTTGTTGTTGCAAATGCACAACCACAACGCCATTTATACCAGCTTAGGTTTGTTTATTGTGCGAGAGAAATAGCCATCCAAGAGATACACCCATCTTGGCGGGTCAGCAGGTTAAACAGGCTGGCGGTCAGGGTCTATTGCTCGGGGCGAATTTTTTGACCCCTCCTGAATAACAGTGGCGGCCCGCTAAGCTCCTTTTTGGATCAAGCTCGCATAAAATTATCACCGTTATTGTAAATAGTGTTTATTAACCGTTAACCATACTTGCATGCTCAAGGGTTAACTTTGAGTTACAAACGTCACATGCATCCAACAGTTAGCAAAGCAGAAATAGACGTGTTCAAAGCACTCAGCGCACAAGGCTTAACAGGCGGCATGCTAACCCAAAAACCCATCATCCTAAAAAGCACCATACCCGATTTTTGCTGGCCTGAAAAGAAAAAAGTGGTCTATCTTGATGGCATACCAGTGCACAAAAAAGACAAACAACTTGAACATGACGAGGAAGTAACAGATTTGCTTGAACTGCAAGGCTGGGATGTGCTGCGAATCCGCTACGACCCGCCGTTGACAGAGAAGGAATGCGCAAAAGTTATTGCTCAAATTAAGAAGTTCATCAATTTTGATGAAGAAGAAATAGAGTAGACCCCTCTATCGTTTCTGCATTGTATTTCTAATAGGCTCCAAATAGAGCTTTGACCTCTCTCTATGTTTTCTGCATACCTTGACTAATAGGCACCAAATAGGCAATAGTGTTAATTGAAAAGGCCTTAACTGTATGGAATGGTTTTTATTTTTCTGTTTAGCATGATATACGCTAAGGAAGTTTTAATTATGGATTTTAAGGGTAGCCAAACAGAAAAAAACCTCCTCGCATCCTTTGCAGGAGAATCCCAAGCAAGAAACCGTTATACATTCTTTGCCAGCGTAGCCAAAAAAGAGGGTTACGAGCAGATTTCAGCCATCTTTGAAGAAACCGCAGCCAACGAAAAAGAGCATGCCAAACTGTTCTTTAAACATCTACAGGGAGGCGTTGCAACCATTACTGCTGAGTATCCCGCAGGCGTAATTGCCTCAACAGCTGACAACCTCAAAGCTGCAGCAGAAGGCGAAAAACTGGAATGGACCACACTATACCCAGATTTTGCTGCTGTTGCTGAGAAAGAGGGCTTTTTGGATGTAGCGAACACTTTTAGGATGGTTGCGCAGGCAGAAACCGCTCATGAACGCCGCTACAACAAACTGCTTGAAAACATCAACACAGGCAAAGTCTTCAAGAAAGACGCACCGATTAAGTGGAAGTGCCGAAACTGCGGCATGGTCGTTGAAGGCACAGAAGCACCAGACAAGTGCCCAACATGTGCACATCCGCAATCATTCTTTGAAGTTTGGGTAGAAAACTACTAACCAACTTTTCTTTTTTATCTACTATAAAGTCCTAATAGTTCGGCTTTTGCGATTACGTGTCCTTGCAGGGCAGCCTCCAAATCCTGCTTATTCGATTTCTTGCTTAGGGCGAGTTCGCAGTCCAGCGCGTAGATTTTAAAGACGTAACGATGCGTTCCATATGGCGGACACGGTGGAGTGTAACCTATTTCGCCGCCACTGTTTAAGCCCTCAACACCCGGTGCGGTGTCCTCATTGATTTCGCTTGTTTGCGGCGGGATGTTCCATATTATCCAGTGCACAAACGTTCCTGACGGCGCGTCGGGGTCATCCATTATCAGCGTCAGTGACTTGGAGGTTTTGGGTACGCCAGATATTGACAGCGGGGGGCTGGTGCCGGTTTGGTCGCAGGTGTATTTTGGCGGAATTTGTTTGCCATGCTCGAAGGCTTTGCTTTTTACTGTTAAGGCTTCCATAATTTTGGTCTCCAAAAATCATTTAAAATGTGGGTTGGGCGGGATAAAAATTTATGCTGGATGTTTAGGTTTCGGCTTTTCTTATCAGTTCCTCTGCACTGCCAATGTCTATTTTGTAGAAAACTCCAGTTATCACTGATGCGATTACGCCGCTGATTATTAGTGGAAGCACCAATGAGAAGTCAAAGTTGAAAATTAAAGTGCCTGTGGTGCCTACGGAGAAGAGTGCGCTTATCACTGCTGGGGCAAAGGGCGCCAAGATTGCCAAACCTGCCAAGCCGCATCCGATTATGGATATGAAAGCCCATTCGGTACGTATCATTCTGGCACGTCTAGATACACTAAAATCTGCACCTCTAAAGCCCATGCAAAGTGAAATTGACGCTACCGCCACGCTTAAGAATACGCCTTCTACTAACGCGAACACTATAAAGCCTGGGTCTGGTTTGTAGAAGAAGATTCCGACAACTGCACTTATTACCATAATGATTAATGAGAATAGAACGTTAAATGCCAGTTTGCTTTTAACCAAGTTTTTGGGCGAAATCGGCGAGGCATAAATTCTCCAGACGGATTGTCCCTCTTCTCCGATTAGCATGTTACCAAGAGCCATTGCCATTACAGCTGCAGGCAACAGGAACATCATCAGAGAGAAAATCATTGATAATTCTGCTGGGGGCGATGAACCCGAGGCGCTACCACCGGTGATGCCTAAAGATTGCATGAGGAATACTAGTATGAAAACGATTGGGACAATGAAGGTTTGCATTAGTTCGCGTCGTCTGGTGAATGCTCGCAGGTCTTTTCGGATTAGGGCTGCTTCAGCTGTTGAGAACCCGATTTTGCCAAGAAAACCTGTTTTTGGCGTGTAGACGCCGCTTTTCTGTACTTTGATTGCTGGTGGCTCGTAGAGTCCAAATTTGACGTTTAATGTTACTGCAAGGTAGTATATGCCTGCGATGAAAAGAACGGATAAACCAAGAAAGAGTAGTCCTTCAAGATACATTCCACTGGCAAGGTAGAAGACGGTTGTTGCTGGCCAAACGAAGGGGATGTACCATGCGCTGCTTTGAAATGCGGTTAATCCTTGGAAGAAATCATAGAAGCCTTGCGTTATTGTGAAGTATATGACGTAGAATATGATGAAAAAGACAAGTGTGCCGATGAATCTTACCCAGACTGCTCCTCTGCCGCTGGATTTGTAAACGGCTCCTGTGAAGCGTATTTGCAGGATTCGGATGATTTCGGTTATGGAGCTTGCAAGAAACGCTGAAGCAAACATTGCCAATGATACTAGCAGTGCAGGTATTATTATGCCGTTGAAGGCTGAGAAAGCTATTACTCCTGCAGCCATTCCTAAAACGATGCCCATTGGGAACCCAAACAGGTTTGCTAGAATGGATGCTGCAGTGTGTTCCTGCCATGTTACAGGTAGCCAGTAAATCATTTGTGAGGCTGCTTTTAGGCCTGCAAGCTGAAACTGCTGAAGCATCGTTAGAACAACAGCAAAAATTAACACTATTGTGGGTAGAATGACAAAGATACTTACGGCTCCGTCTTGGACATTTGGAAGGTCAGGGATTTCATTGGTTAAACTTGGGTAAACAGAGGCAACAACAAAGTTAGCAAATATTCCCGCTACTACACCGATGACTATTGCTGTCCAGTAAGGCCAGTAAGCGATAAAGCTGTTTTCTTTATAGCGAGTTGTTTTTTTTCCCCTCAGCAGTCTACCTGATTTACGTTCAACCTGCATGAGGAGAAGGATGTTTTTCCAATTCATTTGACAAGTTCCTCGACAACTGCGCGTAAGTCCTCGGTTCCTGTAAGTTTGAGGAATATGTCTTCAAGACCTGAACTTGGCAAGCTTGCCCGTTCACGCAGCTCAGTCATGTTGCCCAGTGCGAGTATGTTCCCTTTGTACATTATGGCTATGCGGTCGCATACTGCCTCAGCGATTTCTAGCACATGAGTTGAGAGGATTGTGGTTACCCCTTGACGTTTAAGCTCGTTTATGAAATCTTTGACTATACGTGCGCTTCTTGGGTCCAGCGCGTTTAAGGGTTCGTCAAGGATAAGAAGTTTGGGTTTATGTAAAAAAGCTGAGATGAGGCTGATTTTCTTTTTCATGCCGTCACTGTAACTGTTAATCATGTCGCCTTCTCTGCCTTCCAATTGCAGGGCTTTTAGGTACTCGGTGATGCGCTGCTGTTTCTCATCTGCCTGCATGCCGTAAATGTCACCGATAAAATCCAAATACTCAAGTCCCGTCAAAAACTCATAGATTGCGGGGGATTCAGGAACATACCCGACAAGCTTTTTTACTTCTACAGAGTCCCGCTGGGGGTCTAAACCTAAAACTACAACAGAGCCGCCATCCGCTTTCACTAGTCCCATAAGCATTTTCAGGGTAGTTGATTTTCCTGAACCGTTAGGACCTAAAAGTGCAAAAATTTCGCCTTTGTTAATGGTTAGGTTGATGTTGTTTACTGCAACCAATTCATTATAGCGTTTGGTGACGCCTTTCAATTCAACAGCAGGTGCGCTCATGCTTACCGATACCCCAGCATGCAATAGAAAGCTATCAATATTTAAATTTAATGTGCAAACACCCAGCCCCGTCTCTATAGTCTATGTATTAATCAACTGCACTTAGCCAGTTAACCGCCCTGTTTTGTGGCTGTTACTTAAAGTTTAACTCAAAACTGATTGGCACTGCCTCACCCCAAGACTGCCGAATCGGACAAATCTTCTGTGCCATGCCATAAACCATAGTTGCTTTTTTGCGTTCATGCTCGCCATCTTTCTCCAAGCCCACATCCATAACAAAGTGCACATCAGTGAAAATCAATTTCTCCATGCCCTCCACATGCATCTTCAACTTAGCCTTAGTTTCCAAACTTTTCAGTCCCAACTGCGAATTTTTAGCTATCAACAAAAACAGCGTGTTCATACAGGACGCGAGTGCGGCGGCGAATACATCTTCGGGGCTACAGTAGCCTTCTTTTCCTCCAAACGATGGCGGCGGGCTTACTGTGGCTATTTGTTTTCCTTTCACGGATAGGCTGCATTCGGTGCCGCTTTCCCAAGTGGCTACTCCTTCAAAATTCATTTCAGGCAAAACAAATCATCCTCTAAGTATTTGTGGGGAAAAGTGTAATTTAATGTTTACGAAGCAGCACGTGCGAGCGTGTTAGTGTTGTTTTTCTTGTTCTTTTTTTAGTCTTTGATATTCTTCCTCGGTCATGCGGTCATAATATCCTAAGTACGTAAACGAGGTCATGTAATGTGCTGCAAGCCCGATGCCCCAAAACACCAGTGGAAACAAAAACCATGGAAACGTACTTAATCCGCCTGTAAAGAACCATATAAGAAACAGCAACGTGTTCACAGCCGCATAAACGGCGGCATGGATGTAGAATGAGAGTTTAGCACCTGCTCGCTCTCGCGCTTTTTGCCGTAATTGTTCATCTGAACTCAATGCTTTCACCAAAACCCATTCACTGTGTAGGTAACAGGTGATATTTAAAACCAGTTATTACGTGGCATCTCTGTTTTATGCGCTTTCCTCTTTTGTTGGTGAATAACCTTAAATCGCCCAGCGTTCCACTCCTAAAAGAAGTACGCCTTATGCCCTATACAATCCAAACCCGTCAACTCACCAAAATCTACAACGCTTTTAATGCAGTTGACCAATTAGACATCGAAGTGGAAACAGGCGAAATTTTTGGATTACTTGGACCCAACGGTGCAGGCAAAACCACCACTATCAGCATGCTCTGCACGATTCTAAAACCAACCTCGGGTTCAGCAACAGTAAACGGGTTTGACATTGTACGGGAAGCTAACAAAGTCCGCAAGTCCATCGGCATAGTCTTTCAAGACCCAAGTGTCGACGACCGCCTAACAGGACGGGAGAACCTGTATATGCACGCAAACCTCTACGGCGTACTTCCATCTGAGCAGAAAGAACGCATAGGGCGCATCCTTAAACTTGTGGAGCTTGAGGATAGGGCTGATGATTTGTTGCGGACGTATTCAGGTGGTATGCGTAGGCGATTAGAGCTTGGACGCGGCTTAATCCATTACCCCAAAGTGCTATTTCTGGATGAGCCAACCGTGGGTTTGGACCCTCAAACGCGCGACCACATCTGGAAATACATCAAAGAACTAAAAGAAGCCCACGACATCACCGTAGTGCTAACCACACATTACATGGATGAAGCTGACAGGCTCAGCGACCGCATAGCCATCATGGACAAAGGAAAAATCGTGGTGCTAGACACGCCTTCTAAACTTAAAGAAGCTCTTGAAGGTGACGTAGTGATTGTAAGGGCAAACCAGCCTGAAAAGTTATCGGCGTTGGCTTCTAAATGGCTGGGTTTTTCACAATCCAGCATAATTGATGGCGCTGTCGAGTTTACTGTGCACAATGGCAAAGCAGCCATGCCTAGAATCATGGAGTTGGCAAGTCAAAACGGCATTTACGTGGAATACCTTTTGCTTCGTGAACCCAACTTGGAAGATGTGTTTTTGCATTACACGGGCAGAACCATAAGGCAAGACACAGCTAAGGAACTGCACGGATTCGCCGCGGCAAGACGGAGGAGTATTAAATGAGTGAAATCCGCGGATTTTACACGCTTTGGCTGCGGGAAGTCAAACGCTTTATCCGTGACAGAACCCGCCTCATAACCAGTTTTGTTCAGCCGCTGCTTTGGCTGGTGATTTTCAGCGCTGCCTTCAACGCAAGATTCACTCTGCCTGAAGGTTTAAGTTATCAGCAAGTGATTTTGCCCGGTATTGTGGGTCAAACCCTGCTTTTCACGGCTATGTTTATGGGTATTAACGTGATTTGGGATCGAGAATTTGGTTTCATGAAGGAAATCCTTGTTGCGCCTGTGTCGCGGTTGACGCTGTTTTTGGGCAAGATGGTTGGTGACAGCACAGATGCAATGTTTCAAGGCTTAATCGTCTTTGTAATCGGCATAGCCATCGGAGTCCCCATTAACCCCATAGCAATCCTCTACGCATTACCCATCATGATACTGGTCACCTTTGGCATGGTCAGCATCGGCTTAACAATCGCCAGCTTCATGGGCAACCTCGAAGGCTTTGGCGCAATCCAAACATTCGTAAACTTGCCCATCTTCTTTTTGAGCGGTGCACTGTTCCCTCTAAAAGGCGGGAATCTACCCGAATGGTTAACCACAATCGCCGCAGGCAACCCCCTCACTTACGGCGTAGATGCATTAAGACAGGTGGTTTTGGGTGATGCTTGGATGCCGCTTGCGATTCAGCCCTTGTGGGTGGATTTAGGCGTGGTTGCCCTCTTTGATTTGGTTATGATTGGCATTGGCACTTGGGCATTTTCAAAAATGAAATAAACCGTTTTACAAAAATAGCGTTTATTCTTTGTTTGTCATATCGTTAATCTGCTGCTCCATTACGTGTCCACGGCAGAAAACCTGAACCTTCTTTAACCCCTCAACCGTGACTGCGGCGGCTTTGAGGTCTTTGGCAAGCTTAAACGCAATAGGGCAGAACGGGCTGGTGGGCACGAACTCTACGGAGACTTCGCCGGGCGCGGTTTCTTTGACGCTGTGAATCATCTGCATTTCCTCAAAAGTTTGCCCAGTTTCGGGGTCTTGCACGTTACCTACGGCTTGCCGCACTTTAGTTTCAAGCTCGGTCATAAGGTTCACTTAGCATTATTTGAGTGGCAGAACTTATAAACTGATTGATACATGAAATAACTGAGGCACAAGCATGAAAACTGACCAATCCTGCATATTTTGCAAAATTGTGAAAAGCGAAATCCCGTCCAGCAAAGTCTACGAAACCGACACCGTTCTGGTCTTCATGGATATCAGGCCCTTAAGCGCTGGACACACACTGGTCATCCCCAAAGAGCACTGCGTTGACCTCTTTGACATCCCAAACAAGCTCCTATGCGACGTGTACAATGCAACAAAAATGGTTGCCGCCGCCGTCAAAGAAACCACAAACGCCGACGGAATCAGTATCATTCAGCAGAACGGTAAAGCCGCAGGACAAGACATCTTCCACCTCCACGTCCACATTGTTCCTCGACATGATGGACAGAAACTGCCGCCGTTTAGCGATTTGCAGATGGCACCGCGTGAACAGCTTGAGGAATTGGCTAATAAAATCCGCCAAAACCTGTACTCGCGCTTTTTCAATAATACTTTTCCTTTGACCTTGATTGGTGAAGTTATGAAAGCAGCACACGTAATTCGGGACATGCAAAATGCCCACAAAAACGCAGAACAAGCCTTCAACACTGGCAACTATCAAGGCTGCATCGACAACTACAACAAAGCCCTAAAACTTTCCCAATTACTCCCAGACAAAGAAGGATTTGATAAACGCAGATTTGAAGCTTCAATACACGCTGGCTTATCAGGAGCGCTGGGACGATTGGGCAAGCACATGGAAAGCTTCGCGGCAGCAAACATGGCACTTGTTTTCTATGAGGTATGCGGCGAAAACTACCCAGCGGACACGGGCAGATGGCTTATGGCACAGGTAAATCAGGGCACCGCGTTGGCGTCGCTTGGATGCTTACCTGCAGCATTAGAGGCGCTTTTGAAGGCAAAACAAATCTTTTCCGACAAGGGCTTGGATGCTACCCAGAATAAGGGTTGGCTGGAAATGGTTGACGGCAACATTGTAGCCATAAATGCTCAGTTGAAAAAGTAAGAGTGATAAGTTATACTTTTAACGTTGAAGTAAGTGTATCTCCGTAAGTGAACTGTATGGATACTTGGCGTTATCTTCCCCTGCAAATCTGCACCCCACAGATGAACATGGCAATCGACGAAGCCATCCTAAACGCCCGCGTCGCCGACAAAATCCCAAACACACTACGGTTTTACCGCTGGCAACCCAGCGCCGTGAGCATCGGCAAAAACCAAAACCCAACCGAGCAAGTCTACCTTGAAAATTGCAAAAAATTGGGCGTGGACGTTGTTAGGCGTATCAGCGGCGGCGGAGCAGTCTATCACGATTTTGAGGGCGAAGTCACCTACAGTGTGGTTGCCAAGGTGTCTGATTTAGGCTCAGCCGATGTCACCAGTGTTTACACTAAAATTTATGGTGCCGTTTATGATGCATTGCGGCTTTTGGGGGTTCCTGCAGACTACAGCAGCGGAGACGCAAAAAACTGCCCCAACCTTGCCGTAGATGGCAAAAAAATCAGCGGCAGCAGTCAAGTCATCACCCGCGGCGTCGTCCTTCAGCACGGCACGCTACTGCGCAGCGTGGACATAGATAAAATGTTTCAGCTTCTCCAACTCAAAGGCGCCTCCTGCACCTTAGCATCAGACATTGGCAGGCGCAAAATCACCAGCATCCAAAACGAACTCGCCCACAAAATTTCACCCGACACTGTTGCAAACGCGATGGCTCAGGGTTTTAAGGCAATCCTGAAAATCCAGCTCCGCGAAGATGAACTCACATCCGAAGAGACCTCGTCAGCGGAGAAACTCAAAGAAAAGTATACGTCTGAAAAGTGGACTGTTGAAGGGAAAGTTTAGGCTTACTCTTTGTGCCACCTTACGCCTTGTGCAGTGTCTTCGAGTACGATGCCCATGGCTTTGAGTTGTGCGCGGATTGCGTCGGCTTCTTTCCAGTTTTTGCTTTTGCGGGCTTCCTCACGCTTCTGCACCAGTGCATCTATGTCACTTGGCAATGCTTCGACCTCAATTTTGCCAATTACGCCCAGCACCGAATCAAACCGCATCATTAACTCAACAACTTCTGTGGCTTCTGCCTTGCTAACTTTTCCCGCATCCATGAGCAAGTTAATTTCCCGCACATAATCAAACAACGACGCCAACGCAATGGCAATGTTGAGGTCATCATCCATAGCACCGCCAAAACACGCTAAAACTTTGCTGTTCTGCGTTGCAACTGCGCCGTCGCTACCCTTGCCGTCCGTGTCATGTAGGCGTCGCACAAAATTTCTTAGTCGCTCAACTGCGCCTTTGGCTGCTTCTAAGCCTTCGAAGGTGAAGTTGAATTGTTGGCGGTAATGTGTGGACATCAGGAGGTAGCGGATTGCGATGGGGTCATACCCTTTTGCGAGGAGGTCGCGCAGTGTGTAGAAGTTTCCGAAGCGTTTGCTCATTTTTTTACCCTCTACCTGCAAGTGCTCATTATGCATCCAATAATGCACAAAGGGTTTGCCCGTGGCGGCTTCGGACTGCGCAATTTCATTTTCGTGATGCGGAAACATGTTGTCGACTCCTCCGCAGTGAATGTCAAAGGTTTCACCCAGATACTTCATACTCATCGCCGAGCATTCAATGTGCCAGCCTGGTCTGCCCTTGCCCAACTCGGTTTCCCAATAAACGTCGCCGTCGTCTGGTGTCCATGCTTTCCAGAGTGCGAAGTCTTGGGCTTCTTCTTTGGCGTACTCGTCTTGGCATACGCGGGCTCCTGCTTTGAGTTCGCAGACTTTAATGTGGCTTAGTTTACCGTACTCTGGGAATTTGCAGACACTAAAGTAAATGGAGTTATCCTCGCCCTTGTACGCGACGCCTTTTGCCAGCAGGGTCTTGATGAGTGTGACCATTTCGGGGATGTGGTCTGTGGCTCTGGGGTAAACGTCTGCGGGTTCAATGTTTAGCGCTTTTATATCTTCAAAAAACGCGTTCCCATACATCTCCGTAAACTGCCTAAGTGGGATACCCTGTTTCTGGCTGCCCTTAATTGTTTTGTCGTCTACATCGGTAAGGTTCATTACATGAATGACTTTGAAGCCGCGGAACCTCAGCCAACGCTTCAGCAAGTCCTCAAAGAGGAAAGCGCGGAAGTTGCCGATGTGTGCGTAGTCGTAAACGGTTGGTCCACAAGTGTACAGTTTAACTTTGCCTGTTTCTATGGGCGATAAGGCTTCTTTTGTGCGTGTTAAGGTGTTGAAAAGGCAGATGCTTGGTTGGGTGGAGGTCACAATCTCAGCTCAGATATGGGTGCGTGACTAAATTATTTAAGCATTAACTTGGGTTTCTTTGGCGTTTAGATACGAGGACATGTATTGTGTTGGGTTTGTACAAAATCTTATAATTTGGGTTATCGGTAACTTGTATCTCAAATAGGAATAGACTCCGTATGCGTAAATCTGAGCTTGTGTCAATAATTTTAGTTGTAGCCTTAATCGCCTCAGTGATTACCAATGTCTACTTTGCAAACCAAAACCTAACCCTAAACAATCAAACCGCTGCACAGGCAAGAGTCGACATGACCACCACCTTAACACAAGCCCAAGTAAACATAACCGCAGAGTTAGAACACATTGGCACAAGTTTGGTTTATGCCTCAAACCAGCTATCCGCTGCAGGTTTAACGGGTGACCAAACTGACGCAATTTTGTCTGACTTGGCATCTAACAGTTCCTTTATAATTAATGCGGCAACCGTGAATTTGGATAACACAATCGTGGCTGTTGCACCTGCCAACTGGAGCTACATAATAGGCAGAAACGTGGGCGAACAAACTTACTACTTAAATCCCGTTGGTGAAATTTCGCCTGTGATGACGCCAGTTGTAGCCGTACAGTCGGATTTGATGGCTAACATTGTTGCTGCTCCCATCTTTAACAATCAACAACAATTTATTGGCACAGTTTCTGTAATCTTTAATCCGCACGTTCTTATCGGTGCCTGTGCTTCTGATGCATTGGACGGTAAACCTTACGAGTTAATCGGTATGCAACTTGACGGCTTGATGATTTATGATTCCGACCCTGAGCAGCAGTGGCGCAACATGTTCACTGACCCTGCTTACGCCAACTTTACGGAGCTTTTAGCGCTTGGACACCGAGTCGTGGCTGCCCCGTCAGGGTATGGCACATACAACTTCAACTTAATTGGCTCCACAGAGGTTGCTCACAAGGAATGTTACTGGACAACTGTTGCAGTTTTTGGGCAGCAATGACGGTTGGCTTTGAATCATGCATTATAGATAAGTGATGTGGCTGGTTTTTGTTGTGAAAGTCTTATTATCAAGTTATCAATAACTTGTATCTTTAATAGGAAGAAACCAACGATGAGTAAATTTAAACTTGTAGCAATAATTTTGGCTGTAGCACTAATTGCATCAGTAATTGCCAATGTTTATCTGGTAACTCAAACTTCGCCTAATCAATCAACAAACGATACAGTCAGAGTCGGAATGGTCGACACAATCAATCAAATACAAGTTCAAGCCGACGCAGAAATAGACCGCATGGGACAAAGCCTAATCTACGCATCCGAACAACTTACCACATCAGGATTAACAGGTACCCAAGCAGACACAATCCTTAGCGCTTTAGCAGCAAATAGCACGTTTATTGTTGATGCAGGGACACAAAACTTAGACCGCATAATGGTCGCAGTACAACCCCCAGAATACAATAGCATAATAGGCATGGATGTCGGCGAACAAAAATGGTTAAACCCCAATCCTCTCAGTGCAATCACGCCAGTAATGACGCCAGTTATACCGATGGTTGAAAACTTTAGTGGTGTAGCAATAGCCGCGCCAGTCTTTGACAGCAACAGAGACCTAATTGGCGTAGTAAGCGTAATCTTTGACCCACAAGTACTTCTAGATGCAGTAATCTCTGAGGTAACTCAAGACCCGCAATACGAATTCACAGTCATGCAACCAAACGGGTTAATGATGTTTGATTCAAACCCCGATGCACAAGGCAAAAACCTCTTCACAAACTCAGAATTCGCAGACAACACTGACATCATAAATGTAGGACACCAAATCGCACAAGACAGCGCTGGATATAGCACATATGCAACTGGTGATGACCAGCAAAAACAGTGCTACTGGAACACAATTAGCAACTACGGCGGCGAATGGCGGCTGATAATCCACCATATCCTCTAACTCTTTTTCTAAAACCAACTATTTTTTTATTTTTGCCTTGTAACTCTTATTTCTTGTAAAAAAAATAAAAAGGAAAAATGGGTTGCCTACATCATATTGGGTCTGATTCTTGTTGCTGGCATGGTTGCAGTGTTGGTTACGCCGTCTAGTGTGCGTATTTTGTCGCCTACAAAATGAACTGCGTTTTCATTGCTGTCTGCTTCAAACCAAATTGCGATGTCCCAGTCTCCAAAAACATTGTAGGATGCGCTGACTTTTACGCCTTCCATTGGGTTCTCAGATATGCTGTTTAGGCCCTCAAAGAAAGCATTAGTTTTTGAAGGGTTCAGCTTCACTAAAACAAGGTATTTCTGCGAACGATTTTCCATAAAATCACCATTAAGCCAATCCTTAAAGAGCAGTTTAAACCTGTGTGATTGTGAAATAGGTGCTACAGGCACTAAATTTTAAAGCAGCCTCAGAGTCTGCTTAATTTGTGCTTGGCACTGACGGCATTTTATCATGAACTGCTCTGATTCCAAGGGACCGTGAACATCGCAGACTATCCTTGAGCAGTTATCATACGAAAAACAGCAAACAGGAACCCTACTAGATTCTTTAAACGCGCCCTTAATGACTGCCAACTGTGCAGCAACATTTGATGATGCATGCTCATTGGGTTCAACACCTAAAGAAGACAACACATCTAAAACGTTGTCTAGTCTTTTTTTAATACTGGTAAACCCTTCTCCCCTCACTCAACTCAAAAAGCGAAACGGGCGCTTTTTAAAGTTGCTTAAAAAACAAAAGAAAAATCAGGCGAAAAGACAGGTGTGTTGCCCTTTTAAACCAGTCTATTTGGTTCCTATTAGAAACTCATTGCAGAAACTACAGAGGGGAGGGTCCCTAATGATGTGTTTTCAAACCGAAAACTTATTTGTATTCCATAAAGACTCGGGCGGGCAATAGATGGGTGCGGGTTTGTTTGTACCGTAGCTTTTTTATGGTAGTCACAGGTATCTCATTCTCTATTAGGAGCAAGATTATATGGCTCAAGTTAAAGTTGCATTAGTCGGCGTTGGAAACTGCGCTTCTGCGTTAGTGCAGGGACTGCAGTTTTATAGCAAAACCAGCGATTTCACAGGCTTACGAAATCCTACATTGGCAAATATGGCGCCAAGCGACATAGAAGTTGTCGCCGCCTTTGATGTGGATGAGAGAAAAGTTGGTTTAGACCTCTCTGAGGCAGTTTTCGCAGCACCCAACAATACCCCAAAAATCACCAGTATCCCCAAACTCAACGTCCCAGTAAACAAGGGTCCACTTCTTGACGGAGTTGGCGATTCCACCAAACCCCTAATCAAAATCAGCCCAATCCCAGACGCAAACATAACAGAAATCCTAAAACAAACAGGCGCAGAAATCCTAATTAATCTGATTCCAAGCGGCGCCGCCAAAGCCACCGAATACTACGCGCAGGCAGCCTTGGATGCTAAATGTGCTTTTGTTAACACTACACCAACCTTTATCGCAAGCAATCCTGAATGGGCGAAAAAGTTTGAAGACGCAAACCTGCCCCTTGTCGGCGATGACCTTGTCGACCAAGTTGGCTCAACCGCGCTGCACAAAACCCTGCTTAAACTGCTAAGTGATAATGGAGTAAAAATCGTGGAAACCTACCAGCTTGACGTTGGAGGCGGAACCGAATCCGTTGACACCATGGACCGCACACGCGACCAAAAACGCATCATCAAAACCGAATCCGTTGCCTCAGCGCTATCATACAAAACCGAAGTAGTCGCAGGCTCAACAGATTATGTAGATTTTCTGCAAAACAAACGAGACAGCTACTTCTGGATAGTAGGCACTTACTTTGGCAATACACCAATGAAAATTGACCTAAAATTCCAAACCGTAGACGCACCAAACGCGGGCTCAGTGCTTTTTGACGTGATTCGCGCGGTGAAACTGGCGTTAACCAAAAACGCAGGCGGCGCAATCGAAGCAGTTTGCGCATACGGGTTTAAGCGTCCACCAAAACTGGTTTCTATGCAGACTGCAGAAGCAGAATTTTCAAAGTTCGTAGATTAAATCTACACCTTTTCCTTTTTTGCTCTGTATGTTGAACCTTCCGTTTTACAGGTGCCACAGGAATACAAATTAAGGCAACAGTACTTTTGGAGCGCAACGTTTTTTGGTGTCGGTTGTAGATGTGACGAAATAATTTTCTGTATATCTGCAAAGGGTAAGGTAGATTAAGCAGAAGTTAGCAGGTGGCTAAAAAACAAGTTTAAAATTAAGAATATCGTCTGACCCTTGTTGCCTGTGGACCAACCATGTTAAAAATTATGCCAAATGAAACTCGCTCTCCTCCGTGAAAAGTTCCCTCAATGTCCTGTCGTCTAACTTGTAGGGGACCACGATAGCCGTGTAATGAGGTACATTCAATTTTGCCATATTTCCCATATGTAGGAGGATCAATTAGAATCCCCAAAATTTCTTTTAGTTCCCCTCTTTCATTCCACCGATTTTCAGGACTCTGTGTTAATCTCATTGGGTGGTCTTTAGTGCGTTCTTCAAGTTCCTTAAACAATGCTGAAGCCGTCTTGTAATCACTATTTTTAAAAGTACACATTGCAAGTTCGAAAGATAATGGGACATCAAATCTTTTATCGGCTAATCTAACATAATCTTGTAAGGCGATTGATATTTTTTGATTATCTTCAGGGTTTTGTTTTTTAATTAAATAAACATTTAAACGAATTAGCCATAGTAAAGATGGATCTTCTTTCAGCCCTTTTGCCACATAAATGATTGCCTTTGGATAATTTTCAAGTCTGATTGCCTCTTCTGCAAGAAATGCAAAAGCAGCCCCTTTACCGACTTGAGCCCTTATCCTGCTAATTTTTTCCTCATCCAACTTCATTGAATAGAGTAGCTCTAAAACTTCTTTTTTTAGAGAGGATAACCCAAAATTCCTATTCACACCCAGATATTTTTCCGTATAAACACATTCTTGCATAGCTAGTAATAGGTAACACCATCGAGTTTCATCATCGTCAGCTATCTTTGCTTTGTTCACATAAGTCTTGCCTAAACCTTGATATGGATGTGGTGTCGCTGAAGGGCTTATTTGGGCATCATAGAAATAATTTTGAGCTTTTTCAAAATGGTCCCATGCTTTAGATTTATCTTTATCCTTGATGGCTACTTCGCCCAATTTGAGTTCTAATCTTCCTTTGACATCTATAACATGCTCTTCAGGCTCGTCAAAATCAGGGATATGGGCAGACATAGCTTCTCTCAAAGTTTCAGCCGCCAATTCTGGTTTATCGGAGCGTACCTGAAGCATAGCAAGATGAAGCAAAAGGGGTCTAGAACGTACTGTACTGACTGCGTTTTTTAATAACTCTAATTTTTCTTGAGGCTTTAGGTGTGTTCCAAGTTCGCCTCGTAACCGCTCGGTTAATAGCAGGTGAAGTAAGGTCATTTCCAATTTGTTTCCTAAATTGACTGACTTTACAATATTTCTCAAGGTGTTATATAGTTGATCTGAAGTTTTGAAAGTATGGCGAGCTATTATATCGGCAACAACTCTATTTGCAGTTACTATCTCATATTCCCCGGATCGATATTGTAAAACGCCACCTAAGCGCCCCTTTTCTAGCTCTGCATCTAACCAATCTTTATTTTGTCGACTCGCTGATAATGTTAAACTTACTGGTGGCGTTAATATTTGAGATTGGAGTAAAGACACAATCGAATAGGTCACTCGAGAAGGTTCGTCCAAAGTTAATAACTCATCAGTAATTATGTCTTCTAGGGATTTTTGCACCCCTTTCACGGTAGTAAAAATTAAAGCAAAAAAGGATGTGTTTATGGTTTTATCAGCTAGATTTAATGACAACAATTCTCTATTCAAAACATCTAAATCACCGAAATGATTAATAAAATCACCCCATTCGTCACGCCTAACTGTATCATCAACTGACAAAATCAAGTCAACATTGGCTCTTTTTATTTTAGCAATTGAAAGATCGGTGATTCGAGTAACCAACAAAATATCAACGGGCTTACCAACCCCTTTTAAGTGACCACTTGTTTCTATGAGTTGTTCTAACAAAGCACCACAATCATCGGCAACTAAAAGAAATCTTAAAGGGGCAGGATTTGGGAGTTTAGTTTTTGTTATTTCACTTCGGTATTTTTCCCATATTTCATCAAGTAAACCATCTAGCGCAAGTTTATCAAGTGTTTGTGTTTCGGGGTCTATAAAAATCACCGGGTTTCCACTTCGATACCAATCAAATGCAATTCGATTAGCGACAACTGTTTTACCAGACCCAGCAGTACCCACTAATGAAACAACAATATTATGGGAGGAATTGCCATCTTGAGTACGTTTATTGAAAGTTTCCGTATCAAACTCTTTTAATTGGTTATTTGAAAAATCTGTTCTTTTTATTTTTCTTTTAAAATCCCAATTTGCCACAAAAGGATAAAAAGATTGGTCATGCCCTTCAAAGAAGTGTTTATAATCCTTGGAAAAAGGTTCGAGCATTGTTACGTCAAAGATTCTGAATTTTCGCCAAGTATTATCTACAGTTGCCCTGTCTAGTTGCATAGGAATATTATGAACGTTAAACTGATTTACTATTGAAGCAGCACTAACAGGTACAAGACCAAAAATTGAAACTGCGGTTTTTACAAAATCTTCAACACTACCCTTAACCCAAGTGATTCCGAGCTTTTCCATTTTCTTTAAAACAGGTTCGTCTGGTTTGTCAGGCATTATTGCATAACTTTTCCAAGGTATTGCCTTTAAAACGAATCTCATTTCTTGCAACAGGTCAAAAACAAGATTATCTTTGAATGAGTAACCAAGATAAATAATACTTCCTGAAGAAGAGAGGCTATGGAACATTTTAAAAAATATAGACCGCCTGTCAAATGCTATTTTGAGATCATTGGACGATAAGACCATCCAACCGCCATGCGCGAAGGTATAATTGATGTCCCCAAGAAGTTTAAAGCAGTATAAGACATCTGGTTTGCTCGGATCTATTGGATAATCAACTTCTGGATTAACAACTGGTACAATTAGCCGCCTAGCGTCTAAACTTTTTGTAATCAAATTTGGTAAATTGTCATAATTAGTAGTAATAACAGCCCGCCAAGGCATTGAAAAAAGATATTTGTGCATCTCCAGAGGAGAAATAAGAGATAAGCTCTGTTTTATTTTCGACTCTATTTCATTTCTATTAAAATTATCAAAATCAATAGTATCTTGCATAAAACTGAAGAAATCAGCAGCCTTACTTTCAACATACTGTTTTTTAAGGGCGGTTAATAATTGCTCGCCATTGGGGCCACCGCAACTTACACAAACTCCAGCACCATAAAAAAGACTAGTTGGTTTCTTTTGCATCTCTCTAATAACTTCTGAAAGCTCCAACCCGATTACACCCATTACAGATTATGGATAAATTCTTTGTTATGTTTTTCGGTAATTAAAAAAATACAAAAATAGATTTAATAAGAAAAAGTCTTTTAGAACATTTAATGGTGCAATCAAGAATATATTACCACAAATAGAAATAATCTGTTGTGGTTTTATTCTATGTAGATTGCTGGTTGATATGGCAACGCGTTCGCGGCGCGGTTTTTGGGGTCAAAGCGTTCAGCGTCGTTTTCAGCGTAAACTTGTACTTCAGCGTTAAATCTGTCTTTTAAGAAATCCGTTGCGCCTTGCACGGTTGCTTTTTGGTCGGCTAAGCCGATTTTGAGCATGTTGGCTTTTCTTTCGCCTGAGAGTTTTGTTAAGCCCTTGATTACTTTGGGCACTAAGGCGGCAATGTTTTTCATGTGTGGCTTCAATGTGGGGTCTTGGCTGAATTCGCGCATGAGTTCGTTGATTTTAGCTTCTCCCGAGACGGTTTTTTCTACGATTTTGAGGTAAACTTGCCATTTCCAGTCTGCTGCGGTGTAGTAAACGATGGTTTTTGGTTCGATTTTCATGGCTTTTAGGATGTTTTGGGTATCATCCAGTATGTCCTGCACAAGGTTCTCGTGCTCTACTGCGGCAACATCAACTTTCGCATCATCTAAGCTTGGCCAAGCGGCTGTGCTTATGAAGCCTTCCTCACCTGTTTGACTCCACAATTCCTCACACATAAACGGAGCAAAAGGCGCCAAAAGTTTCAGCCAATCCTTCACTGCATCCACCAAAACCTTGTTGTCTGTGCTGCCTTTGCGTTGAATATACCAGCGCAAATCATTCCAAACCTCAAAAAGCGCCACCTGCAAGGAAGTACGGGTTTTTAGTTCGCTTAAGTTGGTGGTTACTTCACCTATGCGATGCTGCATACGGCTAATTAGCCAGCGCTCCAAAACACCTTCTTCATCGTTTTTGGCGTTAGTGATTATTTGGCTGGCAAAACTCATCAATCCGCCAAACTTTATCTGCAAATCCTTAACGTTGTCAGCGCGCCAGTCAGGGTCATCCATACCCTCCGCACCCAACAACAAAGCGCACCTTGTAGCGTCTGCGCCATATTTTTCTACGGCGCCTTTCATGGTGATGAAGTTGCCTTTGCTCTTGTGCATGCCTTCACCCTCAACCATTAGCATACCGTTGACGCCGATAGCGCGGGGCCAGTGTTCGGGTGGGAAGAGTGCGGCGTGGTGGAAGACGCAGAAGGATAGGTGGTTGGGTACGAGTTCTTTGGCTGAATTTCGCAGGTCCAGTGGGTACCAGTAGAGGAATTCGCTACGCATTGCATCCAGCAAATCCACAGAGATACCGCTGGTTTGGGCAAGAGCGGTTTTGTCGCCTTTTCCATAGAAAATGTAATCAAAAACCTCAGGCGTTAGGGATTCGGGTTGGATGTTGTTTTGGCGGATGTGCTTGTTTATGGTGTAGAATGCCATGTATACGGTGCTGTCGCTTAGGGTTTCAATTATCCAGCCTTTTCCCCAAGGCATAGGCGTTCCAAACCCAGTGGTTCGCGCACAAGCCCATTCCCGCAGCCAATCAATAACCGTGTTAAACCAGGGTTTTGCTACGTCGGGGTAAATGTTCATTTGGTTAATGGCTTGGTGGGCTTTTTGTTTCCAGCCCTCATCGGAGTAGTTGAGGAACCATTGGTCTGAGAGAATCTTGACTAAGCAGGGGGTCATGCAGCGGCAGATGACGGGTTCAGGCAAATCGTACATGCGGTCAGCTACGCCTGCTTTTTTGAAGTCGGCGATTAGGATGTCTTTTATTTCTCGAACAGTTTTGCCTGCGTAAGGTCCACAGGTGTCTTTGAGTTTTCCGCTGTGGAACTCTTTTTTGTAGAGCGTGTTGGTTGCTTCGTCACCTTTCTTGTCATGCTGGTTAACTATGCCCATTTGCTCCACGATTTCAACTGCGGGGTAATCACCGTAACCGTCCACTTTAATGATGGAAACAGGCTTAATCGCCCTCACCATTTCAGGGTCAACACCAAAATCCTTGAGAACATCGGGTTTTTGCTGCAAATCCCGAAGAGCCAACCAGTCAAAAGGCGCATGCGCAGGAACACTGTAGACTACGCCTGTGGCGACTTTGGGGTCAACAAACCAGCCGGGCAGAATCGGGAAGGTGGCTTTGGTTATGGGGTTTTGGAAGGTTTTGCCGATGAGTTCTTTGCCTTTGAATTCGCGCTGGATTCGGATGGTTTTTTCTTGTTCTTTAAGTTTCTCAGAGGCTTCTTTGCTGATTATCCAAGTTTCCCCATTAACGTTGGCTTGTACGTAGGTGGCGTCGGGGTTTATCCAGATGTTAGTTATGCCGTAGATTGTTTCAGGCCGGAAGGTTGCCGCGGGCAAAAATGTACCATCAGCTAGCACGTACTTGATTAGGGTGTATTCTTCAGGTGTTACGCCTTCGCCGCTTTGCCTGTCATGGTCGCCTGTTGGGCTGTTATCTTTGGGACACCAAACTACTGGGTGGGTGCCTTTGGTGACGTAGCCTTTTTCTTTGAGGTTCTTGTATTGCCATTCAATGAATTTTTGGAAGGTAGGCCAAACTGTTGTGAATTCGCGGCGCCAATCCACCGAGAAACCAATACTCTTAACCGCCAGGCGCCCTCCGTTAGTGTAATACTGAGCCATATAGAGAGGGTCAACAAACTTTTTAAGCTCTGATTCAGGGACCCCGTCAACTTCACGTAAAACTTTGATGTATGCTTGGTCTCCTCGGGCAACACGTTCGCTAGCGCCAAGCAATGGTTGTCCTGTCCAGTGCCAAGCCCATGGCCAGAGCACATTGCAGCCTTGCATGCGTTTAAAGCGTGCGTATGCGTCCACGCGGGAGGCAGTGAAGGTGTGTCCAACGTGTAGTGGACCGTTCATGTATGGAAATGGAAAAGTCACCATGACTTTTTGTCTTTGAGGGTCGGGGTCGGCTTCGAAAATGCGGGCGGTTTCCCATTTGGACTGCCATTTCTGTTCCATTTGCTTGGTTTGGCTCATAAAACCCTTTCAAAGAGCCATCGGCTATTAAGAGTTTTGCTTTATACTTACAGGTTTATCTAAAAAGACAAATATCCAGCTAAGACAATAAAGAATTGACAAGCTATGGCAACTGATAAAAAACTAGTGTTACAAACAAGAGACCTTTTGTTTGAACGTGGACAAAAAGGAGTGGATAAAGCAAGGCAGTTGATGATGCAGGAAAAAATCCCTTATGCACCACTCAAGGTTGCAATAGATTACTTTATGGATTCCTGGAAGGATGTTGTGCATCCAGCTTTGCTTTCTCTTGCCTGCGAAGCAGTGGGAAAAAACCCAGAAACCACAGTGGACGTGGCGGCTGCATTTGTCCTTCTTGCAGGTGGCGCAGATTTACATGATGACATAATTGATGAATCAGAAAGTAAAGATTCAGAACCAACTGTTTTTGGCAAATTTGGTCGAGCGTTTACAGTTCTTGCGGGGGATGCCTTGCTTTTCAAGGGAATTTACACGTTACATGAAGCTTGTTCTGTTTTACCTGAAGCAAAAAAAGAGCAAATTTTGGACTTAACTAAGCAGGCTTTTTTTGGCATAAGTAGCGCAGAAGCAAAAGAAACTACGCTTAGAGAAAAATTAGACGTTTCAGAAGAATATTTAGAAATGATAAAAATGAAGTCCGCCGTTTCAGAAGCAACTATGAAAATTGGTGCCATTCTTGGAGACGGGAGTGCTGAAGAAGTTAAGTTAATGGGAGATTTTGGGAAAAATTTTGGTGTTCTTTTTACTTTAAGGGATGAATTTATTGATATTTTAGATTTTAAAGAGCTTGAAACTCGCTGTAAAAAGGAATGCTGGCCTTTGCCAATTCAACTTGCTTTAAAGGATTCAAGTAAACAGATGGACATTTCAAGGGTAATTGGGCGGGTGCCATTAACAAAAGATGATGCCGAGCAATTATTTGATATGGTTATTGACTTAAAAGAGAACGTTAAATTGAAAAATGAAATGCATGCTATTGTTAAAAGAACGAATAATGAAATAAAGCTTGCCAAGTTACATAAAAAGAACTGCTTAAAATTATTGATGAAATCTATGGTTGAGGACCTTTAAAGGTTAATTGCAAAAAAAATAAAAAGGAAGAGGTGAAAATTTTATGACCAAAGTTGCCTAATTGGCCCTAATGGTCTTTTTGCTGATGCCTTCATCTTTCTCTCTCCTGTATTTATGTTCTACAGGTAGACTTAAAAATTTTGTGGTAAAATGAAAGATATCAACTTAAGTTCATCTTTATTATACACTTTAAAATGATAAAAAAATTAGAATTTCATTTTTTGTGTCAGCTATTGAAAGGAAATGTGGCTTCTGAATCCTTAATATTTATTTACACAGGCACGAATCAAAGTCTATACGTAGATGTCTAAATGCTTTCACAAAAATTCGGAAAGATAACGAGAAAGTTAGTGATTAGCGTAGTGTTAATCACAAACGCGTTTGTCTGGTACTACTGCATTAGTGAGTTTTTAAAAGACATCATGAACACATTGACAATTGACCAGTACACGTCTATACTAATTTGGAGTGCACACTTTGGCGGAATTATTGGTTCTGCAATTATAGGTGCCTTAATAATCAAAAAAATAAAAAGCAGAACAAATTTTCTGATTTTATGGATGGTTCTGGGAACTATTTCTTCAGTTACGTCAATGTTGGTTGACCTTACAAATATAGCGACCCTTTTTAGTGTAGCATTATTTTTGGGTATTTCTTTAGGAATAGGCATGCCTTGTTGCATGGGCTACTTTACTGAAAGCATTGGAACCGAAAGGCGTGGACGAGTAGCGGGAATAATGCTACTTTTAACTGGTGTCTTCATGGTTGTTTTCGGATTGATCAGTGGAAGCATTATAAGCCAAATATTGATTTTTTCAGCTTGGAAAATTTTTGGTCTAATGTTTTTGCTCATCTTTAAAGGAACAAAAGAAGACGCACTAGAAAAAGTTGTAAAGCCAAAATCATATCAGTCGTTGACTAATCAGCGTTCCTTTATACTATACCTTGTTCCATGGATCATGTTTTCTTTAATAACCTATTTGACTGCACCTATTCAGAACGACAGCATCAGCAGTTCATATATTAGCTTTATGTTAATCACCGGAAATGCTTTAATCGCAATTTTTGGTGTAGTGGGCGGTTTTCTTTTAGATATTGTTGGACGAAAACGTATGTCTATATTAGGATTTGTTTTGCTTGGTCTGGGCTATGCCGCATTAGGACTTGACGTGTCAAACATGTTAAGTTGGTATTTCTACACCATTGTTGATGGCATCGCCTGGGGAATTTTGTTTGTTATCTTTGTCGTAACAATATGGGGAGACCTAAGTTACAACAGACCCAGCGACATGTTTTACGCAATCGGGGTAACACCTTTCTTTATTTCAAAATTTCTCCAACTTTCCATAGGCAGTCAAATAGCTGCAGATATCCCAGCGACATCAATTTTTTCGTTAACAGCATTTTTCTTGTTCCTTGCGGTTTTGCCGTTGGTTTATGCTCCTGAAACGTTACCTGAAAAAACAATGAAAGACCGCGAATTGAAAAACTACGTAGATAAGGCTCAGAAAATGGCACAGAAAGAAAACGATAAACGACAAAATAAAGAAAAAGAAAAACCAGCTAAAGAAGAGTCCCCTGAAAAGAAAAAGGAAAACGGCAAAGAATACGAAGAAGCCCGTGAATTGGCGGAAAAATACTATTAACCAGAACTGCGTAGCTGTAGAGTCATGTTCTTTCATGTAATGCTGACCAGCGAGTGCAATCTGCAATGCAAATACTGCTTTGGCGAAAGCTTGGAGGATTTTGATGAAGATTTCGGGGATGACATAGAAGTCGAGTATGCCTTGCCAAAAGAAGTCAGCTATAACATGGAGACTCTTGACAGGTTCTGCAAAAAAGATAACGATTGCACCTTAACCTTTTACGGTGGAGAACCACTGCTCTGCATAGACCAACTAAAACAGATAATGAAGAGTACTTCACCTAAGCGGTTTATGATTCAAACAAACGGGCTACTGCTGGACAGGTTAGAGCCCAAATACATTAACAAGTTTCACACAATGCTTGTCTCAATTGACGGTGAAGAAACTTTAACCAATTATTATCGTGGAGCAGGAACATTCCGCAAAGTCATAAACAACCTAAAACTTATCAAACAAAACGGCTACACAGGCGAATTAATAGCGCGAATGACCATAATGGAACAAACCGACATTGAAAAACAGGTTAAATGGCTCCTAAACAACCAAGAATTTTCCTTCACCTCCGTGCATTGGCAGCTTAACGCGGGTTTTTGGGGGAACGACTTCCAAAGACGCAACTTCCAAGAATGGGTCCAAACCAGCTATAACCCCGGCATCCGCGCTCTTGCAGAGTTCTGGGTTGACCAAATGGAACAAAGAGGCGTCGTGCTTAAGCTTTACCCGTTGCTGGGAATTGCGTACTCGTTTTTGCATGGTGAAAAAAATTGTCTTATGCGGTGTGGCGCGGGGTGGATAAACTATGCAATACAGACGGACGGCCATATTATTGCTTGTCCAACCATGTGGGGTATGGAAAAATATTATCTGGGGCACATCGCCGACACGGACCCAAACAATCTGAAGCAGATGTTTGTGGCTGATAAGCCATGTGTGGATTGTAAAATTTTAGGGATTTGCGGTGGGAGATGCCTCTATACCAACCTTGTTAAGCGTTGGAAAGATGAGGAATACGCTTTTGTGTGCCAAACTGTCGAGAATCTTGCCGATTCTGTTAAGGCGCAAATTCCAAGGATTCAGAGCTTGATTGAAAACAAAAAAATAAGCCTGTCACAATTTGACTACGTCAAGTATAACGGTGCCGAAATAATCCCCTAAAATTTTCTTTTTCAGCAAGTAGTTATTCTGGAAAACGCAACTTTCTACCCCATTGACAAGGAAATTCAACTGAACGAGTAGTTTTATGCTGCTGTTGCCGCAGCCCCAACGCTAAATCAACAAATTCTTTGACCTTCACGTGCTCAAAATCCCAGTTTGGCGTTCCATAGCTCAAGCCGCTACACATTGTATCTGCATAAACGTAAAGTTGGGCTTTGCCATAGTTGAATATCGCTTGTTTTTCTTTGCCATATTTTGGTTGAGAGAGAACTTTGAAGGGCCAGAGTTTACAGGCATCAGGCTTCATATCTTGTAACACACAAGAATAATTGAAGGCATTATTACGAAGAAAAGCACAACTGCCATCGCTACCTCGTTTAATAAAAAACCGATTTAGACCAGTCACAGTGTTTTCCACGCCAAAAGTTTGGCTGATTTTGAGCCATTCAGGAAAATTTAAAACTACGCCGTAGAGTTTGCAGCAGTAGCCGCATCCTTTGCAATGCCAATCTGCAACGTTTCGCCATGGAACAAACTGCATGTTTAAGCGCTCTTAAACCGCAAATGACAGAGGGGGCAAATTAAAAAATTTTCCCAAGAAAACGTGGAAATCATGGTTTTTTGTACAGATAAAGTGTATGTGAGGGATATCCCAGTTGGGGGTTTTCGCAGAAATTCTCTATTTTCTCAGGTCGCCAACCGATAACCTCATAGTCATGCGAGACCACACGCACGCCTTTTTTGAGTTCCCGCTCCAGTTTAGGTTTAATTCGTTCATTAGCGCTTGTTGTTAAGTAAAGGAAAACCACATCTGCTGAAGTTAAATTCACAGTAAACATGTCCCCGTTAACGATGGTTATGCGGTTTGAGAGATTGTTTTCTTCAACAGAACCCATAGCTCTTTTTGCTAGGTCTTCTCTGAGTTCGATTCCTACGCCTCTTGCACCAAAGTCCTTAGCCGCCATAAGAAGGGTTCTGCCATCACCTGAGCCCATGTCAAAAAGAATCTCTCCAGCTTTTAAATCAGCGATTTTGAGCATACGCTCTACAACACAGATTGGGCTTGGAACAAAAGGAGCAATAAACAATTCTTTTCAACTCTCAATTTAGATTAAGAAACATAGCCGTCTTGCTTGGATCGGGGTCGCTTAGCTTCACCGCATTTAACGCAACTTTGCGCGCACAGTTCAAGATATTTAGCTTCGTCACCTGAACCGATGGCTTCGGCTGCTTTTTGACATAGTTCGCTTGGTTCACTGCACCCGTCTTCTTTGCATAAGCTTGAAATGTAGGTGCAGATTTCTTGGACATCTTCTGGTTCAAGCACCGCACGATGTGTACGTACAAGCAAGCAGAGTTCACGGGCCATAACGCAGGTTTTCACGAATTTTATGCGTTCCAAAACTTCTTTTCTCAGATTTTTTCGGCTTATCTCCACGCTTTAAAGTCTCCTACTGACAACATAGCAACAGATAACCCAAAATAACCATTCTATACTTAAAAAGTTGCTGTTATTTGCACTGTTTGGCTACTCTTAACGCATTATTTGTTTACGAAAAGTTATTAATACGTTTTTTTAACCAATTGCATCCAAAGGATGGCTAAATTGAGCAACATCAAATGGCTGATAAAAGAAAAAATTGTGTCACTTCAAAAAAACAAAAACAAGAAAACATTATACATAATCATAGCTGCAACGCTTGTGAATTTTTGCATTTTTCTTTTTGCCTTCCCAGACGCGTTTAAACTGCCAGCTGATGCCACGTTTGCAAGGGATTTTTCGGCTTATTATATTGGGGAATGGCGGCTGTTTAATAACCCAACCCAAGTGTACTATGGCGGCGGATTGCCCACTGACTACCCGATTTACCCCATGGTTCAATCCTTTAAGTATACGCCTTCTTTTCTGGTTATGTTTGCACCTTTTGTTTTGCTGAGTTATGAAAACGCGCTTGCAGCCTTTGACTTGTTAACGGTTGCGTTGATTCCTGCTTTGGCTTTTTTTGTTTACAAACTGGTAAAAGACAAAAACATCATCTTAGCCGCGGCAGTTGCCATAATTGTCCTGATAAACCCTCTACCAGCCATACAAATTAACAATACAATAAGTTATGCAGCAGGATACTATTTTGGGTACCTTTTAGGAAACGCCCACATACTGCAAGCGATTCTGTTAGTGGGCGCATTATACTTTGGGTTTGCAAAGAAACCGTGGCTGTCAGCCTTGCTCTTTACTTTCGGAGCGTTTGACCCCCGCCCCGCGTTGTTTGCGTTGCCGCTGCTTTTATGGTATAACAGGGGGGAACTGGCGAAGTTTGTTTCTGGCACTGCTGGTTTGGTTGTTTTGACTAATTTGCCCTTTTTCTTCTATTATGGCGTGGGTTTTGCGTTTTTAAGAGAAATTGGGCAGGCTCATATTGTTTCTCAATGGTACCCGTATGATTGGGTACCCATATATGCGGTTTTAGCCTTAACAATAATGGAAGTAATCACGACCCTAAACAAAAAATATCCCAACCTCAAAACTCAATTAAGGGTTTAGAGGATGGTTTCTTTTATTTTCTGGTCAACAAGCTTAGCAAGCAACAAATTTGAGACAAAAACACATTTAACATCCAATAGTTGCGCCAGTTCAGCAGGTTTTTGGTCCTCAGTCACCAAAAGCAACCCGTTCTTGCCCGCATATTCGACAACTTCACGGTCTTTAGCACCGCTTAACCCTACCTCCTGAACGGTCTTAACCTCATAGCCCAGAGTTTCAAGGTATTCTTTTAACCCTGCATACATTTCATCGAGAAGCAGTTTCATAAGTGTTTGAAAGCTGGTTCCATATTAATTTAGCTTTCTAGCTATTAGAGGGGTGTGTTTCAAGTTAGAAGCGTTTGCTAAGTGCTTTACGCTCCGCCTCAAGCACCAGTTCATAGAATTGCTCGGAAAACTTGGGCTCCTTCTCCAGCAGACCCTTCACATCAGCAATCGCCACCCGCCGAGCACTCAACGCAACCGCCGCCAACCTGCCATACTTTTCAATTAACTCCGCGGTCTGCAATGCGATTTGCCGCATTTTTTCCTCACTCTTAGCCAAGTTCTCGCCACGCTTATCAATCAAACCAGAGGCACGTTCCTCATCAATTTTAAGCATGCCTATTGCGTGAGAGCCACATCTGGGGCATTGGGGTTTGTTGGGTAGGTCTTTGATGCGTATCATCTCCATGTAATCCCAGCAAGACGTGCACACGAAATTGCCTGTCTCGTTAAGCAGTCTTGCCTTGGCGGATTCCACGAGTACGGCGCGCATACGTTCAGGCGGAATTAGGTCGGTTTTCATGCTAACCCGTTCAATGCCGACTCGGGCAACAGGGGTTGCTTCGCCATGATTGTTGATTACTTGCAGTTTTGACAGCCCAGCACGCATCCGTTTAAGCGCCATAATTGTGCCGTCTATGTCGAGGTCTTTGCTGAAAACTTCTTTTAAGCCTTCATCATAAATTGGGGTTCCTTCAAAACTGGTGACTAACTTTTGGATGCTAACGTTACTAAAATCTGCCCATTTTTTGAGCGCCCCAAACCGCCGCGCAACATGGACAACACGGCGTTTGAATAAGCCTGTTTTCACAGTGGACAACGTTAGGGTGTCTTTCACGGCTTGCTCAGAGAAGGTTTGCAGCTCCGAAAACACTTCTTTTATGCCTTCCGCGTTCATGGAGCCCATGGTTTGCACAAAAACCCGATAGGGGTCATGCTGAACCACAATACCCCTGCCCAATTTATCGCTAAGCACTTGCCCCAACAACTGCGCCAGTGCACGATTAACCAGCGAGCCGAAATTGCAGTGCACAATCACAAACTCGCCCCAGTCCTCAAACACCACCCGCTCCTCAGTAGGAACAGCCAAACCCAAATTAACCTGCTCCAAAGTTTCCGCTATAGCACGCAAAATCGTGTCTTTATCAGCAGGGTATTTTTCTGTAAGCATCATGCTGACTTCTTCAGGGCTGTGTCCAGCTTGGATTTGCTGCTCCACGAACCCGCGGATTTGAGCGACTTCTTGCGCTACGCCGAAGGGCACGGGGATTTCTTCGCCTATCCAGCTGGGGATGGAGCCTGCGGAGTCGGTTACGGGGCGCACGTATACTTTGTCTTCGGTGTTGTGCATGATTTGCCATGGGCTGCCGCGTATGATGAATTTGGTTCCGATTTTGCCGTATTCCGCCATGAATGCCTCATCTAAAACGCCTATGGCAGTGTTCATTGATTCATCGATGACGAGGAATTGTTTTTCTTCGGGAATCATGGAGAGGTTGTCAAAGTAGTATTCAAAGAGTGCCTTAGACTGGGAGGGCTTGAGTACAACTTGGTCTTCAAAAGATGCCCACGCGAGTCGAGGGAACCGTGAGTGCATGTATTTGAGGGCTTTTTCCACATCCTGCAAGGTCAAGTCCTGAAAAGGCGCGGCTTTCTGCATAAGCTCAAGAATCTGCCCAAAGCTCAGTCGCCGATTTTTAAGGAGTAAACCCGCGATTTGATTAACCAACACGTCATAGGGCTTGTCGGGGATTTCTACAGGTTCCAGCTCTTCTGATAGAGCACGACGGGCTATAACCATCGCCTCCAAAGTGTCATCAGAATCCATCCCAATAATAACGCCTTCCGCTATGTCACCGTAACTGTGTCCTGCCCTGCCAACCCTCTGAATCAACCGCGTAACCTGCCGTGGACTCATATACTGAATAACAAAATCGATGCTACCAATGTCGATGCCCAATTCTAGGCTACTGGTGGCAATCAACCCGTTTAGTTGTCCGCTTTTTAGGCCTGATTCGGCTGCGATTCGGCTGGTTTTTGCAAGGGAACCGTGATGGATTGAGATGGGGAAGTCGATGTCCCAGACTTTGAAACGGGAAGCCAAAACTTCACTGACCGAGCGCGTGTTGGTGAAAAGCAGAACGGATTTGCGTTTGCTCATGAAATCGCGGATAATGCGCAGTCGCGCTGCCACTTCGGGGTGCGTGTAGATTTTTGCGGCTAACCGCGTGTCTTCTTCGGTGGGTTTTGGATAAATCACTTGCAGTTTGACCAGTTTAGCCACAGGTGTTCGCACGATTTCCACAGGACGCTTATCGCCAACGAGAAACTGGGCAACCCGCTCAGGACTGCCAATTGTTGCTGAGAGCCCAACCATTTGAAAATCTCTGCCAATCAGGTCACGGATGCGTTCAAGCGCCAAAGAAAGCTGGCTACCCCGTTTGCTATCTGCGAGCTCATGCACCTCGTCAATCACCACACACCGAAGTGCTTGTAGGTGTTGACGCAAAATCCAGCCAGAGAGGATGGCTTGCAATGTTTCAGGGGTTGTGATTAGGATATCAGGTGGGCTTCGGGATTGCCTAGTGCGTTCTTTGGGTTCAGTGTCACCATGACGAACTGCAAGTTTAATGTCCAGATTATTGCACCACCATTGAAGCCTGCCCAGCAAATCGCGGTTCAGGGCACGCAGAGGCGTCAAGTATAACACCTTTATGCCAGGAGTTCTTGGTTCTTGTAAGAGTTTGCTTAGGACTGGGAGGAAGGCGGCTTCGGTTTTGCCTGTGGCGGTTGGGGAAATTACTAGAACGTTTTTGCCGTCGAGGATTTTTGGTATGGTTTTTTGTTGGGGTTCGGTTGGTTTTCGGAAGCCTCGCTGTTCGATGAGCCGCCGAACTGGCTTTACGAGCAAATCAAAAGCATTTTCAGAAGCATCCTGCAAACTGCAAAGACCCCAAATATTATTGATGGGATAGGCTTTAAGTAAATAAGTTTTGGGTGAATCTTAAAAGAAATGTTGCCTTAGAGCGGTCAGCATTTTCTACACCGTCAATCAAAGCAACTAAAATCGGCGGGTCTCAAGTGAAGAGGGCAAGAAACACCGTTTTTACACAACTTTTAAAAACAAACAATCATGATAACGTCAAAGAAAGAAGGCGAGTCTGTTTAAGCTAAAATTTGCCCTCTTAATTTGTGTGTTCTTGGTTTTGTCGCCAGTTTTATTGAACAGTGTTGCTGCTGAGTACTTCACAGTTAATGTTGAGTCTCCAATTGAGGAAGCAACCTACTATGGCGACAGCATTATAGTTAAAATAAACGTGACCTACCCAGCTACATTAAACGCCGATCCCTATATTCGACCTGTCTGCTATTTAGACGGACAACTATATGACCGAATAAGCTTAACTGAAAAAGACAGCGGAGACTGGCAGAACAAACCAACAGTTGCGGGTGGAGAAATTATTTTGAAAAATTTAACTCAAGGAGAACACACCATAACAATCAACGGTACAGCAGCAAGCAGTTGGTTTATTGTTCCTGCACCGCGTGTTTACGAGAACTTAACCTCTATAAACGCCAGTTTTTTTGTTGACTTAACACCGACAGAGAAGCCAACACAACAACCGCAAGCCTTCACTTCAGCGGCGATATTTATAGGAGCAGTTATTGTAGTGGTTATCCTAGCTGCTGTAAGCCTTCTGATATACCGAAAAAAGACGGGTAATTGAAGGTTTTAAGTTCTTGAGGCTTAGAGTCAGGCTTTCTGTGTTATTGTATAATTTTGTGCTTGCCGTAGTGGTTTATTGACGTGTTTAATATTGGTTTGAAAAAAAAGTGTTTCTTAACTTAAACAAAAAAATGTTTAAAATCCATGAAGAAACAGAAAATATGTACCTTAACATTATGGAAAGTCTTTTATCCAATCAGTAATAACGTAACATGGAGGAAAAACTTATGGCGAAATGTCCAAAATGCTCAACAGACGTTGCAAAAGCAAAGAAAACATGGAAAATGGCAGGCCGACCAGACAAACAAGGAAAACGCATGCAACTAGAAATCGGCTTATACGAATGCCCAAAATGCGGCAACGTATTCCGAGAAGTTCTCAGCAAAAAGAAAATTTAAATCGTAATCACCAACAATCTTCCTTTTTATTTTTTCATAACTTAGCGACAAGTTTTAAAACCAAGAACACCTAATCAAGGAACACATGCCAGCTAATTGAGGCAAAACAGTGCTGACCATAAAAAAATTATTCAAAAACGAATATTTCACAACTGTTCTGATTATTGTCATCATGATAATTTTCGTGGTTGGCTTTTTTTACGGTTCACAATTGTTTCTCAACACGACCAATCCAATAGTTACAGTTGAGAGCGGTAGCATGTGCATAGAATACGGCGGCAACTGTGACGGATGGAGTCACCCCTTTGACATGACCTTGCATGTCGGTGACATACTGATAATTCAAGGATTAAAAACTGAAGACTACAAGACCGACTACCCAAACAGCGACATTATAGTCTACCGTGACATCGCCCATGATAGATTGATTGTTCATCGAATAGTAGGAGAGCATACAATCGATGGCAAGATATACTTTTACACTAAAGGAGACGGAAATGGACCAACCCTTTACCCAAACATACCTAACTCCTCAGAATATGACCAGTTTGTTGGTCCAGACGGCGTCAGTGAAGACCTTGTAGTCGGAAAAGTTGTTGGTAGAATTCCATGGTTTGGGCACATAACGCTGTTTATGGATCCTGAGAGAAACCCGTGGGGACGCCCCATCGTCATAGGCTTGATTATTCTGCTTATAGTTATAGAGTTTATTTTGCCTTTGGCAAAGAAAGGGAAGCGAATAGCTGAACAACAACAAAACGTGGGTGTTCAAACATAGGTGTATTTATAAAGTCAGCTATTCATAAATCCATATCAACAGGGAGTTGTGGGGATAAGGGTGTCCGTTACTAAAGTAAAAGCAACACTGAGCATTGAAAATGTGGTTGCCTCTGCAACTCTAAACCAAAAAGTTGACCTAAACGCTGTAGTAAAAGGATATCCCAGCGTAGAATACCGCCCTGAACAAGTCCCAGGCTTAGTTTTCAGGCTTAAACGCCCCAAAACTGCGACTTTAATTTTTAATTCTGGAAAAATGGTGTGCACAGGCGCCAAATCCGAAAAAGAAGCCCGCCGCGCAGTAATGAAGGTTATAAAAGAACTCAAGAAAAGCGGCATAATCATCATCAGCAAACCTGAACTAAAAATCCAAAACATCGTGGCTTCAGGAGTGCTTGGCGGAATAATTGACCTTGAAAAAGCCGCATATGCTCTTGGAAAAACAATGTATGAACCCGAGCAGTTTCCAGGCTTAATTTACCGCATGGATGATCCCAAAGTGGTAATCTTGTTGTTTGCTAGTGGAAAACTGGTTTGCACAGGCGCCAAAAAAGAACAAGACGTATACACTGCAGTAAACAAGCTGCATGAACTGCTTGAAGAAACAGAACTAATATTTTACGAGTAAACTTTGGGTTTCTTAACCTGCTTAAGAATAGTTTTATGGTTTTCCTTATCTATCGCGCCCATTTCATAGAGCGTATTTGCTATCTCATCAATTTTCAGCAATGCATGAAGTTCAATGCCTGCTGCTTTGAGTTTTTCTCTTCCACCTTCTTCACGGTCCATAAAAGCAACCGCATCCGTAACTACTCCGCCTTCAGCCCGGATTGCATCTGCAGCTTTTGTAAGCGTTAAACCAGTAGTCACCAAATCATCAATCAACAGAACTCTGTCACCAGAAATTAACACGCCTTCAACGCGGCGTTCTCTACCATGTAGTTTGATTCCTTTAGGAACATACAAAAAGGGTTTTTTTAGGTTATAAGCAATTTGGGAGGCAAAAGGCATACCTGCCAGTGGAACACCTGCAATACGTTCAAAATTTTTAAGACCAATTTGATTGGAGATTGATTCAGTGTAAAAGTCACAGATTTCCCTGTATGCATCAGGAAAACTGGGGATAACCCGCAGGTCAATGTAGTAGGGGCTTGGTTTGCCGCTGGAGAGTTTAAAAACGCCGAATTTTAAGGCGTCAAGTCTAAAAAGAATGTTGGAGATTTTGTTTTTCTTTTCTTCAAAAACCTGTTTTTCCATAATTACTGCTTCCTTGAGACCTGATAGATCTTGTTTTGTTCAGCAATCAAACAAGCGGTTTTAGGCAACTCTTTTCGGACCAGTTTTTGAAAAGCGCTTTGGCTTTCCGAGGTGCTGGTGTGATAGGGGATAGCAACTTGAGGTTTTGTAAGCTGTGCAATCTCAAAACCACTCTCTGGCGAACATGATGGCGCAATACCCACGGTGCAAAAGACCACATCAAAGTTTTCTTTTTGACCAATAAGTGCTAGTTCTGGGAAGGGCAGGCTGTCTGCGGTGTGATATACTTTTACGCCGTCTTCACTGGTTATAATGTAGGTTACTGGTGAGGATGCTTTATGCTCACATTTCTCGGCTTTTATTGAGACTTCGCCTAGTTTTATTTCTTCGCCCACGCTAACTGCTTGAAGCTTCTCTTGAGGGATAAGGTGCTGGAGTCTTTTATAGGATGCTAAATCCGCGATTACTTGGCAGTTGCTTGCCTTGTAGATTTCCTCGATGAGTCTTGGGTCGAAGTGGTCGTAGTGTTCATGTGTGATTAGTACGGCGTCTGCGTTTTGAAGGCTTTTAGGTTTGATGTCCACAGGATCAATGGCAATAGTTTTTGTGGGAGTCTTAAGCAGCACACCTGAGTACTCGTTGAACCATACAAAGAGTATAGAGCCTTTCTCTGGGATTTTCTGAACAGACAAGTTTAGTTTCCTCCAAAATAATAGTTTCCCCAAACAATTTAAACTTACAAGCAAACCAAACATCTGTTGCTTTCTGATAGATTCCTCACATAAGCAGTCATTTAGCTAAGGAAAACGATAATTTTCTTTAACATTTCCCATAGTACACCCTCAACAAAGCTAACGTTTAGCCGTAAGCACTTTTAATAATTTTACTTTTTTATTTTGCTGAGCCTGGTTTCAATAAATTCAGTTATTTTCACTTCACTGTCTTTCTTCTCCTTTTCCTGAAGGCTCAACTGCTGGGCTATTACACTTAACAGGTCATCCACATTTACTGGCTTTAGCAGGTACGCATCAGCATTTAAGTTCACTGCTTCAATTGCATTGGACATTGATGGATGCCCTGTCAAAATGACTTTTCGGGTTTTAGGCACTGCAGCTTTAAGTTGTGATAAAAGCTGGGTTCCTTCCATGTCTGGAAGCCGAATGTCAATTAAAGCAAGATTATAGCTGATTTCGTTGGATTTTGCTAATGCTTCAGCACCATTCACTGCTGTGTCAACAATATAACCTTCATCAAGTAAGATAGATGACAGCGTTTTTCGGATGGTTTCTTCATCGTCGATAACAAGAATGCGTGGTCTAATCAATATTTTTTTCACCTCCAACCAACGGTTTAATGGGTAATGTTACTGTGAAAGTTGTTCCTTGCCCAACTGCACTTTTAATGCTTATTCGTCCGCCATGGGCATCCACGATTCTTTTACATATTGCTAAGCCAAAACCCATACCTTTAGCCTTTGTAGTAAACAGGGGAGTGAAGATTTTACTTAGCACCTCATCAGACATGCCAATACCTGTATCCGAAAAAATAAAGTCCACTTCATCCTCTCGGCCTTCACTTCTGACCTCAAGCATACCACCATTTGGCATTGCATCAAAAGCATTTTTTATAAGATTAATAAAAACTCGCTTTATTTTATCTTGGTCAACAGTTACTTTGGGGTTTTTCCGCATTTTATTTATAAATTTAACATTATTGGGGATTTGCATCATGATTAAGCTGTCGTTAAGAATCAATTTAGGTGAACTTTCTGAATAGTCCAGCCGAATCTCTCTTGAGTACTCTAAAAGGTCATTGATGATTTTGTTTGCATGATTCACAGCTTTATCAATAAGCTCAAGCATTTGCTTTTCTGATTGGCTTGCTTGTGGGCTCTGCTTCTTTTTAAGGAAAAAAGTAGCATTTTTTATGCCTGTTAAGGGGTTACGCAGGTCATGACCAACCATGCCAGACAGTTCACCGATGGCGGCAAGACGTTCTGCTTTGAGAAGTTGAGTTTGAGTATCCTTTAACTGCTTTGTTCTTTCCTCGACCATCTTTTCCAGATGCTGAGAGTAACTTTGAATTTCTTCAATTTTTTTGACATTACTTATAGCTGCGGCAACATGCTTAGCTAAAACTTCAAGCAGCATTTCATCCACTTGGTCAAAGGCGTTGATTTTTTTGTCCTCAGCATGCAGTACTCCAACAACTTCTGCATCAATAAGCAATGGTACGGCTAACTGAGATTTTATGTTTTCTTGAAATCTAAAAGTTTTCTTGCTGTAAACGTCAGAAATTATGACAGAAGATTTACTGTTTACCGCTTTTACAATAATACAATCTTTATGTTCATCCAATCGTAGTGTTGTACAGAAAGGCTTACTGTAACCTCTTTGTTTTACGCATTGAAGCTCATTTTTGTTCACAACAAAGATTGTCGCGTTTTCCAGCCCTAAAAGCTGCGACATAGCCTCTAAAGTTAAATCATGAATTTCATCACAACTTTTTGCTGAACCCAGTAAACCACCGTAATGATTTAAAGCCGAAAAGTAATCTTCCATGAATTTATCTTCGGTAACATCACGGACAGCCCCCCGGTACCCCCTCAAAGAACCGTCAACGTTAAAAATTGGTATTCCACTGACTTCCACAACTTTTGTATAACCGTCCTTATGGTACAGTTTGCCGATGAACTTGCTGAAACGCTTGTTCTCCTGGAAAACTTTGAGGGCTTTCTGTTTCGTTTTTTCTTCTTTTTCAGCGAAAGATAACTCATAGAAGTGTCTACCTAACATTTGTTGCGGACTGTACCCTAAAATTTCGTTAACTGCACCGTTAGAGTAAGTGAAGCGACCCTGATTGTCAACTTCCCAAATCCACTCTCCTAAGTTACTTACAATATCCTTAAAACGTGTCTCACTTTCAATTAACGCCCGTTCAGCCATTTTTAACTTAGTTATGTCGTTGTATGTGCTTAACAAAAATTTCTTGTTTGACAAGTCTATGGTTTGAACTGCAACCATTACATCGCGGATTTTGCCAGTTTTGGTTTTATGTTGTGTGATGAACTCGGTTTTTCCTGTTTGAAGAACATTTTTTATCCTAGCTGTTATTTGTTCAGGTGTTTCAATTGCCTCAAAATCTTTTATGCTGACATTATTAAATTCCTCTTTTGAGTATTCTAACTGTTTACTGGCAAACTTGTTAAACTCAACAGGAGTTAACGATTCCGGGTCAGCAACTACAATTCCCAGGGGAGCCTGTTCAAACAATGCGTGATACCGTTTTTCAGCTTCTATAAGCTTATTTTCAATTATTTTTTGTTCGGTTATATTTAGACCCAATTCTAGTGCGGCGATAATTTTTCCATCCGCATTTTTTAATGGAACAGCGGTTTTCTCAATCCATTCTTCATTACCCTTGAAAGAGCGGCGTTTAGCTACATTGATAACTAGGGGTTTGCCTTCAAACACTTGTCTCACAGAACAAGCATCACAAAGCGAACCACGGTTGTGGAAAGCTTTGTAACATTTTTCATATTGAACATCTCCAAAAATATCTCTAAAAGCCTTATTTAACCATAAAACACGATAATCTAACCCAATTATAGCTACGCCTACACCTGTATTGTTTGTTATTGCCTCAAGAATTTCTTTTGTTTGCGCCAAACTCTGAGAAACAGCGTCATCTAAAGTTAAGGTAGATAACGCTTCACCTTGAAAAAGAGACAGGTTATTTTGTTTTTTCAATTAAGCCACCAAAACTTGTTCATATTTAGCTTTCAGTAAGTGAACGTACTCAACAAATTTTAGTTCAGAATCAAAAAGTTCAGTTTTTGGCAGGTTAAAATTTTCTTCAAGTTTAAAGTAAAGCTGCTTCATGAATAAAATCTCAAGATATCGAGCACCTATTCCAAAAATTTTTTCCAAAGCATCAGATAACTGTTCAAGATTGTCAGGGATTTGCTCTTTTTTTATGTGGTATGTGTCTTCCAGATGAAAGTAAATGGAGGTTTTGATATCTTCACCTAACGCGGCAAGTGCTTCATCAATCGAGCTTAGCAGTATTTCATTGAAGCTTTTTTTGTGTTGTTTATGCAATTTTACCACTCGGTAGGTAAACTTTGAAAGGTGTTAATGGCTATATTGCTTGTGGGAGAGAGGACAACTTGCCTGACCCTTTCAAGACATAAAAAGATAGTCTGCCTTATAAGAGAAATGAATTATTGATAAAGAAGATTTTTTAAAAAAACAAAAAAAGAATTAGGTAATAACGATTTCAGTTTTTTCCATACTCAAAGACCTGTATTCTCCGCAGTATTCACCTCCCCCATGGACACAAGTAAAATTTTTGTTTGAAAAATAGGTGCACACATGCCTGTAGGGGCATTTTTTGTTAAGTGGGTCTTTCATTTGGATTTCCTAGAAACGGGTTATTCCTTGTTAATTTTTGTTTTTTTAGTTTATAGAATTATGTGATTGTATAAGCACAGTTACAATTAAAAATTATAGTTCTCGTTCAATCATGTAATGAACAATGCCTTTTATGAAACGTTTATCTTCACTGTCCACAGCGTCTTTGTAGGCTATGTCAAATTCTTTTAAGGCTTCATTAGCAAGATGACGCGCACTTACAATAGCGTGCTTTATGCTGCCGTACCGCATCATCAAATTAAAAATCCAGTTAACTTCCCCACGCAAACGCTTATCACGGGGCTTAGCAAGAAAAATCCGAATCTTCTCCCGCTCAGAACTGGTGCAATGGTTAAGCAGGTGAATCAGCACCAAAGTGCGTTTACCTTCCCAAATGTCACCACCGATTTCCTTGCCATACTTTCTTTTTTCACCAATCAGGTTTAAAACGTCATCTTGAATTTGGAAAGCAGCACCCATATAGTAGCCAAACTTGTTAAAAACGTCAAGGTTTTCTGTTCCACCACGCCCGATTAGGGCGCCGATTCTGCATGGGTGAATGTAGGTGTACCAGCAGGTCTTCTTTAGAGTCATACGCAGGTAATCTTTGTCGGTTAGTGTGATTTTGTTGTCATGCATCCAGCCAAGCTCAATTGCTTGACCCTCAACGGTTTCTCGGACCATGTGAGAGATTTCATAGAAAACCTCAGAAGACAGTTGCGGACCCAAAATATCAGTATTCTCAATTAAAGGTGCAGAGGCTAAACAGTTCATGGCATCTCCAGCGTTTATTGCCAAAGGAGTCCCATACCGTCGATGCAATGTGGGTTTTCCACGTCTAAACTCGCTGTAGTCCTCAATGTCATCATGAATAAGAAACATGTTGTGAAAAAATTCTAAAGAAGCAGCAGAACGAATTGCGCTGTTTGTGCTACCTCCGAAAACCCTGCAGGTTGCTATGCAAAGACCAGGCCGCAGTCCTTTGCCGCCTCTTTTAGGGTACTGGGGTAAAAGGTCGTAGAGGTACCGTTTGGGTTCTTTAATCACAAAGAAGGGTTCCATGGCTTCGCTTGTTATGTCACGATATTTTTTCAGCATCGACTCTATAAACTCGAATTTTGCGTTAGCCATACCCTGCACAGTTCTTATTTTTACTCTTCAACGTTGATTACTATTTCTGAGCGAAGCTGATTCATGTTTGCTGCAAGCACTAAACCACAGTAAACACCTGGATGCGCATCGCTTGGAACAGTAACCATAACCATAATTTTCTCAGACTTGTGAGGTTCAATCTTGACTGTTGGCGGCATGAATTTTAATGCGTCAGCAGATATGCGGTCACCAGAATCACTAATCAAATCAGTGCTGTAAAGATTGAACTCGTCAGTTTGGACATCGCTACTGTTTTCAAGAGAGATAGGAATCTCTGAGGTTTCTCCAGCTTTCAAAGCGTTAGGCACCGTGATTGTCGGTTGCTTTACAACTGGAGCTTTTTCAGGTTTACCCGTTTTCAGGGGGCTTTTAATAACCATCGTGTTGGTTACTTTTTCCATGTTCTTTAAGCTGACACCCACTATATCAATGAATATATCCACCACTTCGTGGGCATCGCGTCGGAATCTTTGCATGACTTCATCAGGTTTTTCATACCTGAATTTTTCAGAGTTAAGAACCTGTTTTTCGGTCTTTTTAAAAGCTTGAATACCAGCGGCGATTTCTGTCTCCAAAATGTTTGCTGCTTGAGAAACAATTTTGGAAGTTGTGCCTGAAAAGTCCTGCGCTGCCATCAAAAGGTGAAGGCGTTCTTTCTGTTTTGCAACGGTAAGTTTTTCCTCATTTTTTTCTGAGGGAGCATTTGCATTATTGTTTGACATAAAAACAGCTAACGTCAACATACATATATAACATTTATGGCTTGAACGGCTACTTGCAACATGTACCCAGTTTCTTTAACATGGCGTCATTTTGCATTGTGTACCATCACAGTCACCTTCAAGACGACCATGACAAAGGACACACTCAGGTCGTGTAGACTGTATAATTATGTATGGGGGTTGCCTGCGGTTCCACAGGAAAAGCAGAAAGAGCGGTAAAACAAAAAACAGCAAAATTGTAACCACAATTTCAGGAATTACATCTTCGTACCAGTTCACGCCAACAGGTATCAGTTGGTTGTAGGTTGCTGTACCAACTGTGCTGGTGACTGTGAGAATAACAATATAGTTCCCAGCGGCAGTGTAAGTGTGATATACAGTAGGACCAGTTCCGGTGGTGCCATCCCCAAAGTTCCATTCATAACTGACAATGCTTCCTGAACTATAGCTTGCCGTGCCGTTAAAAAAAACCTCCCCGTTCACTGGAGGATGCTCAGGCGTTACTGTGAAATACGCTTTAGTGTAACCAAACGTGATTCCAACATACTTATTGCCGTCTAGTTGAAGCGGCAGGGGAGCCTTAGAGGGATACTCAGGGGCACTTGCACTAATCATGTAGTTTCCAGAAGGAAGACCAATAAAGTAAGCCGTGCCTGTATTATCTGTCACTCCAGTCTGTGACACAGCACCTGAAATAGTCACTACCGCACCTGATATTGGCTGCTGATTTGGGTCATATACTGTGACGGAAAGGTCATAGTTGGCGGCGGAAACCTGCTGGCTTGATAGGCTAAAAACAGTGAAGGCTAAAATAAGTAATAATAAAAAAGAAAACTTGGCACTTTTGTGATAGCCCATTTTATTATCCTTTATTTAGATGTACTTTAAAGGCTTTTGTAAGATAACGTAGGAAGCAGAGATGTAGTTTGCTACTTATTTCTTCTTTTTCTGGTACACCACGAAAACTGCAGCTAAACACGCTATGATTCCTGCTAAGCTTCCTATTGGACCGTATTCGGGAAGTTGCAATTCAGGTCCATCCATAACGGTCAAGATTGTGCCGTTGCTCATGGATGGGTCAGTATTAAATGATGTTTGCTGTGTGCCGCTGATATATTGTGCAGGTTGAATCAAGTTAACACCAATTATAGCTACAATTAAAAGCGAAGTTATCGCTGCAAATAATAGGGCAAACTTTGTTGTAGATGCCATGTCCTTTCTGACTCCTTTCTAAGTTAATGCTTACTTTAGTGCTATTTATACTTAGTTCCCTGATTTGACAACTGAAAACTGAATTATTTAAAAGCCTCAATAATTATATAGCAAAACCATCCTAAATTTAAAACAAACTAACAAGGAGGGCAGAGTAGATTCAGACGGATTGGATTGACTCCATAATGCTTGAAGAAGACGAAAAAATCGTTGAAAAATGGGAAGGCACCAGAGAAATCCTTGAAAAAATAAAAGACGAAAAAGCCAAAGACAACGGAAAATGGAAAGTCAAAGAACAACACCAAGGCGTACTAGTTTTAACCGACCGAAGACTACTCTTTGTAGAAGAACAAACAAACAGTGAACTGCCCTTTGATGCACCAGTTGAAGTGCCCCTAGTTCACTTGGATAAAAGCTGGGTAGAAAAACCGCCCTTTGAATCGCTTAAAGAAAACCTTAAAGTTGAAACCAACGTTTTTAGGCTGAAAAAGAAAAAAGATTACGAAAACCTGCAAAAACTAATGAAAAAGTATCAAGATGAAAGACGCCAGATTCTTCAGGGTGAACAACATAAAGGCGTCAGCTTCAAATCATTAAACTACTACTGAGTCAATGATTTAGTCATCACAATTTCATCTACAAAGTTGCCGCGCCATAGATGCCTTTTTGGGTTTACAGCCGATTTTGAAAAGCCAAGTTTTTCATAAAAATGGATGGCTTGCGTGTTGGTTGCAAAAACTTTTAAAACCAAACCTGCCAGTTTAAGTGCAACTGCTTGACCAGTCAGTGTTTCCATAATTTTGGTTCCAACACCTTTGTTTCTGTAATCCGCCAAAACAGCAATGCCAATGGTGCCAATATTGTCTTTTTGCGTGTCAACTTCGCCTGTAGCCACGATTTTACCGTCAGATTCAGCCACCAAAAAGAAAAGCGTGCCCCGCTCAGTAGCCAGAAATGTTTCAGAGAGCCAATCAGCTTCTTCTTCTCGAGTAAGTTTGTGGTTTACTGCAACTTGAGCACCTTCATCCACCAAAGAATTTACAAAAAAGAGAATACTATCCAAATCTTGATGCTGAGGCGCTCTTAAAATGACCGTTTGCCCGTTGCCTAGACAGAATTGCTCAAAGATTTTTGCTTGCTGCATCAAAATGTAAATTGATGGAGCTTACTTATTTCCTTTCTTAAAAAAGCATTTGGACTAAGGTTTTGCTTAAGTGCAAACAAAAATTTTGCAGAGAGAGGGGGGAATCATAAGCCTGCACTTAAGCCAACCTCAGCTTTTCCCTTGCGCAATGATTTGCGCGTTACATAATAACTGCATGATGAACCATAAAAAATGATGTGGGTGTATTCACACTGTTACAAGTTAAAACCATGGAAGGCAAACACATGTATGGAAAATCCACCGTTCATTATGCAAACAAAGAGTTAAATGTGCGCATGCTAAACACGTGTAAAATGATCAAACCAACCCTGTTTTGTCAACTTCAGTTGCTTTGAACTCGACTTTACCACACCGTGAACACACATAAACAATCACAGGCAACACACTGTCAAGTCTTGAATGTGAACCTTGCCACTTGTCCACGCTCAATTTTGTTTTAGCCCAAGACATTTCAGTTCCACAGCACCAAACAACAGGCACCGCTTCAGAAGTACTCTGGGCGTCTGTGCCAGCTTCAAAAGAGTTTTCCAATTCTGCTTTGGGAGCCTCAACGGTCACGGTTTCAGCAGAGGGTTTACCCAGAAAATTGCAGCTAATAGCACAGACTGATTTAAAACTGCACAGATAACAGCAAGATAGCTTTTCGTCATTTTGACACCCAGCCTGCCTTTTTGCCTTTGCTTTCTCACTGTCCAACACAGCAGAGCACTGTTTTTCAACCGTCAAGTATTCACAGCAATTAGCCAAATCTGACATGCATTCTCTTCCTTTCATTGTATATGTTGAGTTTTTACCTATCTTTCTTTTGGTCACCAGCGCCTAAAAGCTACTGTGCCATTTTCTGTTTAAGTTGAGCCACAAAGTTCTTGGCGTCATCCAAGTCCTGATTATTCGGGTGCCCCTTGTTAACTCCGCCAAACAGTTTGAATATTCTGTAATAGTCAGAAAAACCTCTACATGAAAACTCATCAATCACAATATAGCCTTTCGCTGTTAACTTTTCTTTTAGCGCTTTATGATATGTTTTCTCAAAAAAGGAGTTTCTGCCACGTGTAGAAAAAATAAACATTTTCTTTTTTGCGTCAGGTAACCCGTCAGTGAAGGCAAGCAAGTCGGGGTCATGTGTGGAAAAATATATCCCTGAACCCAACCCGATTAAATCATACATGGATAAATCCATCTTTTTTGCTTCAGCTGGTTCAACCATAGTTGCGTTTAACTCGGATGCAATAGCCTTTGCAATCTTTAGGGTGTTACCATAATACTTGGAAACGTAAACTATCAAAGTATTCATGAAGCGCCGCCAGAAAAAGAGTTTAGGGCAAGTATAAAAGGTTACCAAGCCTCAAAAAAGTTGCTTCTGCATTCAACTTTGTCCCTAAAATAAATCAACTCGTTTTGGGCATGTTTAAATATGTTTGATTTAGTTGAAAGTAGTGGTTGATTGCTTTATGGTTGTGCTTGAAGTTAAGGATTTATCCGTTAAAGTTGAGGGCAGACTTATTCTTGAAGACATGACGTTTAGTCTCCAAGACGGCGCAAGCCACATCCTATTTGGACCCAACGGTTCAGGAAAAACCACCCTCATCAGCACTCTTATGGGACTACCCGGATACGAGGTAGTATCAGGCAAAATACTTTTTCAAGGCATAGACGTAACAAACAAAAGCGTAGATGAACGCGCCAAACTCGGAATGATAGTCAGCTTCCAAAACCCACCCGAAGTTACAGGCGTAAAACTTGGTGACTTACTAAAACTTTGCCTTGGCAAACCCTCAACCGAAGACTTCAGCCCAGAAGAAAAACAACAAATCGAAGCATTCCACCTAACCAGCTTCTTAACCCGCGACATCAACGTTGGCTTCAGCGGCGGCGAACGAAAACGCTCCGAGATTTTGCAGCTGATTTTCCTAAAACCCCGTTTGCTACTTTTGGATGAACCTGACTCAGGTGTGGATGTTGAAAGTTTAAGGTTGATTGCAACTGAGATTCAAAAGTACGTGGAGAGCACGGGTAGTTCAGCGTTAATTATTACTCATAAAGGTGACATTTTAGAGTATATTAAAGCCTCTTATGGCTGCATTCTCTTAGCAGGCAGGTTCCACTGTTTCAAGAATCCCTTGCGCATTTACGAAGATATCAAACGCGTAGGGTATGAGGAATGCGTGTCATGCAGGATAAAGACAAGTGTAGGATGGAAAAGCAATGGCAAAACCCAATAACCTAACAGGCATACCCCACAAAATTCTTGAAGAAGCCCAAAAAACCGGCATCGAAACCCAAGACAAAAACCGCTCCGCAACCTACTTCCACCTAAACCAAGAAACAATAGCTGCACAAGTCAACGCGCTCTATGAGGGCAAACTGGAACTCATGGACATCAAATCTGCGCTGGAAAAGTATGACTGGCTAAAAGATTACATGTGGAAACTGGTTGACAAAGATAAGGACGAGTACACCAAAAAAGTCGCTGAAGAATACAGCGGCGGTTACTTCATGCGCATCATGCCAGGAGCAGAAATATCTTTCCCACTTCAATCATGCCTCATGATTACAAAAAACCATCTCGAACAACGCGTGCACAACATAATCATTTGTGAAGAAAACTCTAAAGCACACATAATCACCAGTTGCCTACAACATAGCAGTGTTCCTGACGCGTCACACTTGGGTGTTTCAGAAATTTACGTGAAAAAAGGTGCTCTGCTCAATTTTACCATGATTCATCAGTGGAGTGAAGGCACAAAAGTTAGACCTCGAACGGGCACGTTGGTAGAGGATAATGCCATGTATATTTCAAACTATGTCAGTATGCGACCTGTACGTGACATGCAAATGTACCCTGTAGCGTACTGTAAAGGAGAAAACAGCCGCGCCAGCTTCAACAGCATACTGTATGGACAAAAAAACAGCGTCTTAGACGTGGGCTCCAAGGCTGTTTTAACGGGTAAAAACAGCAAAGCAGAGATGATTAGCCGCGCCATTACCCGTGAAGGCTCCAAAATGATTGTCCGCGGCTTAATAGAAGGACACACCCCTAACTGCAAAGGACACTTAGAATGCAAAGGCCTCATCATGGATGATAAATCCTTTATGCAATCCATCCCCGAACTCATCGCCACCAAAAACGGCGTAGAAATCACTCACGAAGCAGCAGTGGGCAAAATCAGCGAAAAAGAAATAACTTATTTGATGACACGCAAAATCTCACGAGAAGAAGCTGTCTCGCTTATTATACGTGGATTCATGGACGTAAGCATACTGGGCTTGCCTGACGCGCTAAATGAAGAAATTAAATCGATTGTGCATTCAGCTGCAGAGGCTGATTAATACAGCTACGAAACGGATGCTAAGCTGAAGCGCTGACTATACTGTTTAGGGCAAAGATGAACACGGCAAGAATTACAATAAATATCACGCCTAACAGAAACAGCATGCCCTTCTCGTATTTTCCGTACTTCAAAGAAAGTATACCATTGACAACAGGAAATATTGCAGCAACACCAGTTAACCATAGTAATTCGGATTTATCAGCCCAACGGTTAGCAACGCCGTCAAATCCAAAGTGAACAGGCACAATCTGCGGCAAAGAGAAATAAATCCAAAAGAAATAACCCAAAAAAGCCACATACGCAAGTGACACAGCTAAAACTTGCAGGTAAGCAAGCCGTTTTTGAGACTGCTTAAGCTCTGAGATTTCCCGTGTGCTTTGACTGTTAAACATGACGCCTTTACCGTTTAGGGCATCAACAAATTGTGCGGGTTCTTGGGGGGAGAGAGCTATTTTTTCGCCATTAGCCAATGTGATTAATACAAATTCACCGTTTATTTTTGTGGCATAGACATGAGCATTGCCCATGGTGGTTCTAAACAGGCCCCAATGGAATCCAGGTAAACTGGCGCCGAAAAGACGCAGGGATAACTGTAAATTAATTTTTTCTACGTTCGTGATTTGGCGGTAGGGTACGCGTTTTTTTAGTAAACCAAAATTTATCTGAAACTCTTTTGGGGTTACGTCATATTTGAGCGAGCCACTGGAAAAGGTAAAGTAAGCTAAAACAGCGAGCACACCCAAAAGAACAGAAGACATACCGATGGAAAAGAGCAGGGGACCTTCCAGTGTTAAGTAGAGTAGGACGCCGATTGGGATTGCTATGATGAGGATGAAGATTAAACCGTAATATTTTGTTTTGCCTGAAGAGTGGGGCAGATAGGTTTGGGTGTTTTGATGGGTCATTGGAAAATCAAACGTACTACATTACTAATATATGTAGCCTAATGTTGCAGAATATGGGAAAATGAGCAGGTTATTTTTTTGTTTGAACCCTAAATTGTGTTTTTGTTTTGGGTTTGTTTTGCAAAAAGCAAATAAGGGCTCAGTAACACTTTTTATGTTTTAGGTAATACATCATGAATGTTGAAGAAATCAGAAAAACATGGACCAACCAAAACAGAAACATCCAATCCGAAGTAACAATGTGGAACTCACAAGCCAAAGACCCCGTCTACAACATAATGCCCACTTTTAAAGACACAAAATTCCTCCAACTACTACAACAAGAAAACATGATAAACCCAGCCTATGACGTGCTTGACGTTGGATGCGGCGTGGGAGTCTACGCAATGGCGCTCGCCCAAAAACTGCATTCCGCAACAGGAATCGATTTTTCACCTGAAATGATAGCACACGGAAAAGAAAGACTGGAAACAGAAAAAATCGCAAACGTAAACCTTGCCTGTATGGACTGGAGCACCGTTGACCTTGAACAGCAGGGTTTCAAAGAGCGGTTTGATTTGGTTTTTGCGCACACAAGCCCAGCGATTTGTGATGCTGCCACTTTTGAGAAAATGAATGATGCCAGTAAGCGTTTCTGTGTGATATCTAATCCGAGCAGGATGATTGAGCCTGTTTTAAGGGAAGTCCACAATCTCGTGGGTTTAACTGGCGACAGGGGAAATTGTGGAGACAACCGCGTCTACATTTTGGATATGCTGTTTCACATGGGATATCTGCCTAAACTTGCGTATGAACATCAAGTTTGGCCTATGAATCAGTCATACGAGGATGCATGCTCATACTATCTTGGCAGAACCATGATGGCAAAACAGTTATCACCCCAAGAAATCAACAAAGTCAAAGAGTATCTAGCAAACATAACCAAAGATGGCAAAGTTGTGGATCAAATAAACACGACCATAACCACAATTTACTGGGAAAAAATAACCAGTTAACCCTTCTATTTTTTAAATAAAAAAGAAAAAACGGACTTTAACAGCAAATCAGCAGGGTATTATCAGAGGTCTGCCCTGATAAGTCTCCACATTAACAGGAAGACCATACACAGCCTCAATATTTTCAGGCGTGATTACGTCGTGGTCACCTGCTGCGAAGATTTTGCCGTCTTTGAGCATAAGGAATTTGTCAGCGTACCGCAATGCAAGGTTAAGGTCATGCATAGTCATGATGGCAGTTAAATCAGCATTTTTCACTACATCAACCAATGTAGCCATGATGCGGTGCTGGTTGCAGAGGTCTAAGCTGCTGGTGGGTTCATCTAAAAGCAGAACCTTAGGTTCCTGTACTAGGGCGCGGGCGATTTGCACTTTTTGGAGTTCTCCACCGCTTATCTCGTCGATGTATTTTAATGAGAGGCTATCCATGCCAAATTGGGTTATGGCATCTTTAGCTATCTGAATGTCCTTTTTAGATACGTCCCAAGTAATGTGGGGTTTTCTACCCAGCAAAACCGAGTCAAACACTGTAATCTGCGACACATCCGCCCGTTGCGGCACATACCCGATGCGTTTTGCTACTTCAGTGCGTCTCAGTTTATAGATGTCCTCGCCGTCCACGAACACTTTGCCTTTTTTGGTTTTCAGCAGTCCGTTGATGCATTTTAGGAGCGTGGATTTTCCTACACCGTTAGGTCCCAAAATAGCCAGAACCTGATGTATGCCAACATCTAATTCCACGCCATCTAGGACTGAGGTGCCGTTTTTGTAGGAAAACTCTATGTCTTGAATTTTCAACATTTCTTTTTGTACCCCCTGATGAGAACATACAGGAATAATGGTCCGCCCATAAACGAGGTGATAACCCCCACAGGTAAAACCAGCGGCGAAATAATCGTCCGTGCCAACGTGTCAGATATCACCAAAATTAATGCGCCAACCAGCATAGAAGCGGGAAGCACAAAGCGGTTGTCTGAGCCGATTACTCGTCTAACCATATGTGGCGCCAGTAAACCTACGAAACCAATTATGCCCATCAATGAAACAATTACTGCCGCGGTAAGTGAGGCGAGCACCATGCCGACGGTTATGTGGCGTGTTACGTTTACGCCCAGGCTGTTTGCGGTGTCAACTCCTGCGTCGATGGCGTTGTAGTTCCAGCGGTTATACATGAAATAGATGCAGATGGGCACAGAAACCGCTATAATCAATGACAGGCTGCTCCAAGTTATTCTGCTTAAGTCTCCGAAAGTCCAGTAGATGATAGAGGCGATTTGAACGTCACTGGCAAAGTATTGAACAGCAGTCATTCCCGCAGCAAAGATTGAACCTAGCACTACACCTGAGAGCACAATGGATTCGGGTGATACTTTGGTTAAGCGTGTGAGCGCAAGAATTATAGTGGTAGATATCATACAAAAGCAGAACGCGCATATTGTGACTGTGTACTGGTTGCTAATCATCACTGCATCTTTAGCATTACTGTGCATTGCACCCGCACCCAAAACTACAATAGCAAATGCGGCGCCAAACGCGGAGGCTTGGCTTAAACCCAAAGTGTAAGGTTCACTTAGCGGGTTCTTAAGCAAACACTGCATAACGCCCCCTGCAATTGCAAGCATGGCACCTGCAACCACGGCGACCAGCACGCGGGGAAGCCGAATGCTCCAAGCGATGCCGTTTTGGCTGAGAATCTGGTTTAAAACCTCCGTGACAGAAAGATTCGCCGAGCCTATGCACAAGGTCACCAGTGTGATTGCAACCAAAGCAACCGCGCAGATGGTTATGAATAGGACTTTTTTGCCTACATATTTGGTGTAGCCAGAATCGGAGGCGTTTTTGGCGATATCTGTCTTGTCTTGTTTATTATTTGCCATCAGGTTCTGCTTCCACCATTCAAAAGCTTACGTGCAATGGTGATTTCAGACATTTTATCCAAAGGAAAAGTACCCAGCAAACTTAGCCCCATGTTTTCCAACTGCTCTAGGTATGTTTTTTGATCCATAACCGCGTCGGAAGAGTGTGATTTACTACCGATTTTCTTGCCCTCAAAGCCCAAAAGGTTCCAATCCAAAGTTTTCAGGGCACCTTCCCTCGAGGCATCCGTGAACCTACGCAGAACCACATAACCGCCAGGAACCAAAGCCTCAACCATTTTACCCAAAAGATTAGGGTCACTGCAGCTTTGGTTAAACGATGAAAAAATCACGTCATAATCTTGCCCGATGCTGTCTTTGTAGAAGTCACCGGGTAAAATATGTACTCTTTGAGCATCGTATTCTTTGACGTATTTTTGGGTAACTTGCATCATTTTTGGAAGGTCAAAAACGTATGCGGCCAAGTTTGGGTTTAGAGCTGTGAAAGCAATAGCGTACAAGCCATGCCCTCCGCCTAAATCGAGCAGTCGCCGCCAAGGTTGAGGGTCAATATGCTCTGAGACAACACGTAAAGTGTTTGCTACTGCACCTGCGGCTGCCCATTCTGCGATGCCGATTAGCCAGTTTTCGTTAAAAAAGTCTGTTCTGACGTGGGGGAGAGGACCATTTTTTATGATTTGTGGAAGTTGTGTCCAGCGGTTTATGTTTGCTTGGGTGTTTTTGAGAATTTGAGAAAGATAATGGGGCGAGTTACGGCATAAGTATGTGCTTGTTAATGATGCGTTTAGGTAGGTATCATCCTGTTTGGTTAACAAGCCAACCTCTACTAAAGCGTCACAAAACAGGCCCATCATAGTCTCGTGGTAGCCGCCTAATTCTTGAGCTATTGTTTTGGGGTTTTTGGGTGATGTGGTGTGTTCAAACAGCCCAATTTCCCATGCAGTTGTTATTAGGTAAGATATTTTGAGCCCTTCCGTTGAATTCTCCAGCAGGGCAGAGAGAACTTTGGAGTCAGGCGAGGGGGATGTCAGTAATGTTTTGGGATCTTTCATTTCTTATCACATTCCTAAATTTTTAACATTGATTGGAAACAACAAAGAAAGAAAAAAGGGAGATTTCATTTTATTTACCTCATTCAACATTGATTGGGCCAAAGGGTCCATAATTGGCAACCATTTGGTCGTAGAGCGGTGCACCGCATAGGAACGTGTAGATTTCATCTGCTTTCTCTTGTGGGTTTATATCTGAGAATTGATCGGGGTAGAGCACTGTGCCTACATAGTAAGTGTCTGCGAGGGCAACATCAAAGTTCAAAGCGTAGTTGTTGTAGCTGAGTACACCGTAGACTTTGCCGTCTTGGATGGCGTCAAGTTGACCGTACACATCCATGTGGTTATGTATGTCATCTAAGCATAAAGACAATCCAGCGTAATCAAGGAATATGACATCAGGGTTTAGGTCTGGCAACGCTTCAACGTCTACGTTTACTACCTGTGTAGAGTTGCTTGCCATCTCAAGAGTAATCACGTTTTTAGAGTTGGTTAAGGTGAATGGTGCATAAGAGGCGCTTGTTGAAGTGAATCCGTGAAGACCACGCGAGGAAAGCCCGCCAATGTACACTGATGGCTTGTCAGCATCAGATATACTTGATACTCGTACATCGAAATCATCAAGGATTCCCTGTACGTAGTTTATGACTTCAGTAGCTCGATCTTCTTTGTGTAGGATTTGGCCTATAAGGTTGAGGCCGTCGTAGAAATCTTGACGATTCTCCTCAGTATCTAATCCACCGTAGGCAATGCCAATGACGGGTATTCCAATTTGGCTTTGGAGTGAATCAAGATTATCAATTGTTTGGTCGGTTATGAAGACCACGTCTGGAGTTTGGGAAGCAATGAGTTCAGGGTCACCGCCGAATTGCGGACCAACAACAGTTATGTTTTGGTATTCAGGATGAGCCATCGCATAGGTACGACCAGTGTTTGTTAGTTCTGTTTGTTCAACTCCGCAAACAAGCTCACTTGCCTGCATGTAAGTAATCAAACGTAAACCGCCATAATTCAACGCAATAACACGGTTAACATCAGTGGGAACAGTAACGGTGCGACCAGCCATATCAGTGACCTCCTGTGTTTCTGAAGAAGGCCCACCTGAGGATGAACCAAGATAATTTAAAGCCACAACAGCTGAAACAGCGAGTATAACAACGCAAATAATTGCATAAATTGCAGTTTTATTCATACATATCACCTCCCTTAGTTAGGCTCCTTTTTTAAAACATTGAGAAGAAAACTTGTAATTTGGGCAATTTGGGGAAGCTCCAAGTCGAGAACTTCACCGTTTAAGCCCTTTTCTTGAATTGGAGTGTCAAAGGGAATAAACCCAATAACCTGTTGTTTACCTACTTTGGAAGCAATTTTTTCTGCCGTTGCCTCGTCAACTTTGTTGAGAATGAAATAGACGTTTTTGCCTGCCTCTTTTGCCATGTCCGTAATTTTCTTTGATAACTTTATGGACTCGTAGGAGGGGTCTAAGATGGCTAAGACCAAGTCGACTTCGCTTACCATGCCTCTGCCTAAGTGTTCTACGCCTGCTTCAGTGTCAATTAGGGCGACATCTTTTGTGTCTAGTTGGAGGTGTTTTAGGAAATCGCGTGCGAGTCCACCCATGGGGCATGCGCAGCCTTCGCCGTAGTGTTTGACTTTGCCTATTTGGAGCAGGTAGAGGTTGTCTTTTTTTGAGACGCAGTCGGTGGGTATGCCGTCTATTTGCAAGTTTTCGGTGAATAGAGCGGCTTTTTCACCGGTGCCTCGGGCGAGAAACATTTTTTCGAGTATGGCTTTTTTGCCGCCTATTTGGTCTAGTAGTTCTTTGGGGTCGTTTAGGCCTAGTTGGACGCTTAGTCCGTAGTTTGATTCATCGGTGTCTATGATTAGGATTTTGTAGCCTTGGGTTTTTAGGTTGTTTGCTATTAGGGTTGTTATTGTGCTTTTTCCGCTGCCGCCTTTTCCGCATATTAGGATTTTGGGCATTTGTTCACCTTTCTTTTGGTATTACTTTTTAGCAGTTAAGTAACACCTATTTTAGTGTTACTAGTGTTAAAAACAGTATTACCATATCAACCTGCAAAAAAGCGCTAAAAACCAAAGTAAAAGGGGCAAAAACCCCTCAACTCAAGAAACAGAACGCTTATGTTCCCTATAAATTAAAACGGCAACCCACAACATAGACAACGTCGCCACAAAAAACACAGGATACATAACGGCGTTAGAAACATCTGTGGATGTTAATCGCACCAAATCATAGAACACATAGATGCCAAAAGTCAAGAATATGCCGTAACCAAAGAAACGTTTCTTCTTAACCGCCAACATCAACCCCAACGCAGCAATCACACCTTCTACCACGACAGCCACATACTGCAACGGCGCCACAACAGCCTCATAGTCTTCAACGTATAAGCCAGAACCTACAAGCAAAACTTCACCATTAAGCTCTACGCCTTTGATGAAGGTGTGTTTAACTGAGGGTGTGGTTTCTCCGGGTTTAGGCCACTGATAATCCACCCAGCCCTCACCTGTTTCGCTTAGTGCAGCATTTATGAAAAGTTGCCCAATCGCCTTTCCCGTTACATCTAACAGTGAGGTCATGTTTTTGCCTTCCCCACTTATGTCTGGTGGATAAACAAGTCGAAGCCCATCGGTTTGCCATACAAAGATGTAGGTGTCACCTTGGAACCAGTGACTGCCCTCTACTCTGAACTGTGAGAAAGCGGTTTCGCCATCGGTTGAGATTAGGTCTGCTGCTTCTATTACGAGCGATTTTACTGCTTCTTTCTGGTTGGTCTGCTGAGTTTGATTAACAAAACCTGCGACAAGAACGCAAGCCAAAACTAAAACCAAAACTCCTAACACTAAACGATTCCGGTCCATTTCAAGTGTCCCTTTAACAGTTTAGCGCAATCACGCCTAATATCATTAACTACAGCAAGTCTTGACAGACGAGAAGGATTATGAACCACGAAGGTGACGTTGGAGCCTATATAGATTATGCTTCTTTCGGTTTTTGTGTGAAGAAAATTTTTAATTATCTTGCTTGCTTTGCTCTTTTTAACATGATGTTAGCGGTAACATGTGAAGAGATAGGGCTCTTTTTCTTGCAGGGGAGCTTTTGAAGTTGCACGCAAGTTTTTTTAAAAGTGACCATAGACCCATGTGGGTTAGCGCTGTACTCCCCTTCAACATCGCGTTAGGTCCCGTTTCAACACTGGTGCAACTGCTGATTTTAAACCTCAACGGCACAGTCGTGGAAGTCGGCTTAGCAATCACCCTCTTTAATGCGGTGAGCATTCCAGCTGCCCTATTTTGGGGGTTTGTTGTGGACCGTTTCCATCGACGAAAACTCTTGGTAATGTGTAGTTTTCTGGTAACGCCTCTGCTTTTGCTGTTATTTCTGTTTGCAAGCACAACGTATTGGGTTTCTGTTTTGTATGCTTTGTTCTCTATTGCCATAATGGCTTCAACTACACCTCTTAACTTGCTGGTTATGGAAACCGAAAAAAAACCCAAGTGGGCATCTGCCTTTGCCGCATTTTCAATGATGTCTAGCATTGGACAAACTTTGGGGTTACTTTTGGGGATGATATGGTCATTTTGTATTCCCATAGAGTACCTTGTTATTCCTTTAGCGGTTTCCTCGCTGGTTTCCACAGGGCTATCAGCGGTTCTAATTAAGGAGCCCCCAATGGTGTTTGAGAGACAAATGATGGTTATGGACAAACACAGCTTCTTCCACCGCCTCCACCACCTACCATACTTATTCCTAAAAATACCAAGCGCACACGATTTTAAACGCATTTTCAGAAAAATGCCCCGTGGATTACTGCGATACACCAACTTGCTGTATCTTGCGATTTTTGGGTTTTTCCTCTCCTCAGGCATCTTTAACACTGCCCTGGTTCCAGCCCTAAAAATTAACGGCGTATCGAGCTTGCTGGTTTTCTCAGTTATGATGGGCGGCATGATTGTGCAGATAATTTCCTTCAGGTATGCAGGAGCCTACACGGAACATAAGTCGCCAGTAAAAAGCGCCATTGTAGGCATGGGGTTGCGAGCTGTTGCATTGGGCTTAACGGGTGTTTTTGTTTACTTTTTAGCTGGGGCTTGGCTGGTAATTCCTGCTTTGGTCATGTACGCGCTTGCTGCAGGAGTTGCCTACGCAATTTACTACACCGCCTCAAACACCATGATTTTCAATTCTCTTAGCCCCCGACGTAACGGTTCAGCCCTTGGCGTATACAGCGCATTAGCGGGCGCCGCAACAATGCTGGGTTCGTTTGCGTCAGGGTTTTTGTCCTTCTACTTGGGTTTTCATGTGACATTTATCGTTTCAGCCGCAGTCTTGGTGGTGTCGGCTTTGCTGCTATATTTGACAGAAAACTCAAAGGTAAGCATCAACCTATCAACCCACGAACTATTCAACCACCACAAAAACGACGATTGTCAAAAGCAAGGATAAACGGTGGACGAGAAAAATTTGAATCCTTGACCTGCCGGATTGTTGTTAATTAGCATTTAGTTTTAGTGCCCAATCAGCGACAAGTCTGCCCAACGCCTTACAGTGTGTAATTCCTTCTTGATTGGGGTTTCCTGTTAGGGCAACACCATAATGCATATCGTCTGCTCTGCCAGGGATGACCATACCGTGAATAAACATTGCTATTATCATTGAAAGTAGTGTTGTTTCTCCACCAGACGCAACGCCTGCTGAATTGGTAAATACACCACCAATTTTTCCAGCGAGTTCTTGCCATACTTCGCTTTTATCGATGAATGCTTTCATGTTCGCAGACATTAGCCCGTAATGTGTTGGAGCACCAAGTATAACGCCATCGGCATCAAGTAAGTCATTCTTTGTTGATTGAGTAACATTTTTAACAATAACTTCCACTCCAACTTCTCGTGCACCTTCAGCAACTGCATGCGCCATTGTTTGTGTATTTCCTGTCTGTGAATCATAAATAATTATGACTTTTACCAACTTTCTTATCTCCTGTGTAACACTTTTGTCAGATAATGCTTTTAAAAATTGTTTCAATGAACCAATAAATTCTGGCACCCAAAAAATGTTTACGTCCTATGAAAAAGTTAACTGAATGGCGGGCGGGGAGGGATTTGAACCCTCGACCCCCAACTTAGGAGGCTGGTGCTCTCTGCGGCGCAAAACCAAAGGATTCTGCGAATCCGTACTGAGCTACTCGCCCACACCAAATAGCATAGCTAAACATAACTTAGATAAACAAAAACCTATCGACAACCAACAAAAAGAAAAACCACACTCTCAGGTAGCGAGTACACCCTCCTCGCACACAATGACTCTTCTTTTGCACAACAAACAAAAAAAGACGATGTGCTAACTAACAAATAATTTGGGTATTACCCAAAATCTATTGTGACCCTTGAACAGTCTCTTCGGGCAAATTATTGTTTGATTTCTTTTCCCTTAATTCAACAAATAATAAGGCTGTCAAGGCTGGGAAGAAATACCAAAGACCATATACTGAAGAACCCCAAATTTGGAGGAGATGATATTCAAGAGCCACAAGGGTTGAGCCTAAATGACTACCAAAAACGACAAAATAAAATACGGAGTCGCACATATACAGGATTGAAGAACCTAGAAAAACTCCTGTGAACAATGCTAAAGTTGTTGGTTTCATAACAATGATTTTTGCTCGTTTTGATAGAAAATAAAAAACACTGAAAGATACTGCAAGCCCAAATAAGATTAACAACCGGTTAATTAATGAGGAAATTGTCGAAAACTCGGCAGTTTCAATATTGCTAAAGAACACGGAAAGGGTTACTATCCTAACGACCATGGATAGAAGCGTCAATCCTAATGATAACGCAAAAGCAACGATAAAAGTTAACTGATATTTTTTCACTAACCTTTACCTCAAGTGGTAATTTGATTTGTTAATGGTAATAAGATTTGCCTAAGTTTCGCTTCAGCTATCGCTTCTCAAAACCAAGAAAAGTCCCTGTTAAAGCAAAAAAGACAAAGAAAGCCTGTTTAAGCAGATATTTTGAAAATGCTGAGTTGACATAAATTTTTTAAGTCCAATTGAGCTCCTTTCAACTTGGTTTTTTTGAACTTAAAGAGGTGATACTTGTGGGAACATTATCAAAAAGCATTGAAATTGAACGACCAGCCGAAGATGTTTTCAGGTTTGTAAATGATTTTGATAAGATGAATGCTGCTCATTCTGGCTATACTGAGGCTCATTATACTTCAAAAGGACCTGTGGGTGTTGGGTCAACTGCTCATTTTGTTGGAACACATGGAGGCTCTAATATGGAGTGGGATATGCGTTTAACTGATTTTGAGGAAAACAAAAAAGTTAGATGGCACACCGACAAACCCAGCAAAATGACAAACACTCTGCTTCTAGAACCAACCAGTAAAGGAACGATACTAACGCATATTGTCGAATACGAACTTCCATATTCCTACTTAGGCAGAATAATTGACAAATTAAAAGTAAGAAAAGACGTAGAGAAAGAAATGGACTCTTGGCTAGAAAACGCAAAAAACATAATTGAAGAAAAGAACGTAGAAATTCCGGCTTAGAACGATTGAAACTTAATCAGGTGCACATTCAGCTAATTTTGCCTCAGACACCGAGTTATCTGTGATGCTATGGTTGATAGGTTTCGTAGTTGTCTATTTCTTTCACAACCTCAACATTCATACCAGCACGTTGCAGACTATCAGTTATTTTGTGGACGTAGGCGCCGTGTGTACCCAATGAAAGCCCCATAATCCCCGATGACCCCGCACTGGAAATAATCTCTAAGCTCGTTTGGGCAGCGCCTGCTTCTTTAAGAATCATCAGCACCGCGGCGGTACCGTTTACTCTAAAAAAATAGGATTCCCCAAAAACCACTGCAACTCTGCCTTCTGATGTAGTCCAAGCTTGGGTGTGGATGCCACCAAAATATTTGCCTAGGTAATCAAAAAGCTGCTCAAAACTGTATGACACATTACATAGCATATAGTGTGAGGTCAATTAGTTCACCAGGTAGGTTTGGGTTGCGTTTTATTTAAGATGAGCGCTGACCTATTTGCCGTCTATTTGGAGCCTAATAGCCAACCTATGCAGAAACGATAGAGAGAGGTCAAAGTCTATTTGGAGCCTATTAGAAAGTCAATGCAGAAACCATAGAGGGGTCTAAAAAGCCCTAAGAGGGGAGGTTTGTATGATGGATTTTCGAGCCAAACCAACAGGGTTTTTCATGGGAATTGCAGTACCCATTGATTTCTGCTGCAAACCAAAAAAATTATGTTCCCCTAAACAAAACCCTTAAACAAGACCAACGCACAAAAGAATAGCGCGAGGTGGCGGGGTATCCGAGCCAGGTCTAAATGGGCGGCCAGATACAACATTTGCCCCTAAGATATGGAGGAGGACTTAAGATCCTCTGGCGCAGGCCTTCGTGGGTTCAAGTCCCACCCCCGCCACCACCAAAAAATACTGGGGTTCATCCCTGGCGAACCCTTACAGTATTTTTGAAACCTTTTTACATATAGAAAAGATAAGTTCTGTGGGGGTAGATCTACTCCCTGTAGCAAAATAAAATTCTCAACTTTTATTTTTTGCTAAGACGCCTGCATTATTTTTCCGAAAGGTTCAACACAAATAAGCGGAATAGTGCGATTGATTTTTATGTGTTGGTGCCCAGTTGCCCGAGTTAACTTTGGCGTTTCCTGTTGACATTTAAGAGAATCTTGCTGGTAAAACCTTCTGGGAGAAAGGGCTTGAGTTTTTCTTTTGATTTAATACCTATAGGTTTAGAATACATTGCCTCATACATCAAAGACGCAGTTGACCAAGTCAGCATAGTTGACCTTGAACTTGACAACAGAAAATTCCAAGACATCATCAACTTCTACAATCCCGACCTCATCGGCATCACATTATCCGCCGCTGAACACAACCAAGGGTTACACTTAGCAAAAATTGCTAAACAAAACAATTTACCAACAGTTGTAGGTGGCTACCACCCAACAAGTGTTACTGACTTAATGCTTTCCTACCCACAAATTGACGCAGTTGTTCGCGGAGAAGGCGAAGCCACCATGAAAGAACTGGTAGAGACAGGTTCTTTTGAGAATATTTTAGGACTTTCTTATAAGAAAAACGGAAAAATAATTCATAACGAGGACCGAAAAAGAATTGAAAACCTCGACACACTCCCTTTTCCCGCGAGGTACCTAAGACAATATCCTTACAAAAGCCAAGACCGCGTAACAGATTGCGATGTATTAACGATGTATAGAGGCTGCAATGGACTGTGCAGTTTCTGTTGTGAACCAAGCATGAGCCAAGGTTATTTGAGAACAAGGTCACCAGAGAACGTGATGAAAGAAATCTTGGAGATGGCGCAGTTTCATAAAGGAAAACCTGTGAATGTCATGTTTGCAGACCCGAACTTTATGGGAAACCCCAAACAAGTCGACCGCCTCTGCGACTTAATGATGAAACATGATTTAAAAATGGAATTCTGTGCCCTAGTTAGAGCAGATGCAATGGCAGCGCATCCGCAAATCGTAAAGAAAATGTGTCAAGTAGGCATACGCCGCTTTGAAATGGGTATCGAAAGCCCAAATGCTAAAGACTTAAAGTCCACAAAGAAAGGCATAACCAGCAAGGTTCACGGCGAAGCAGCTAGAAACATACGGGAAAACGGGGGCAGAGCTGGGGGAACATTTGTGATAGGTTTGCCTGAGCAAACGGAAGAAGAAATCAGAATGTTTCCAACTTATGCTAAAGATATTGGGTTAACTGGTGCTGCTTTTGGTATTGCAACGCCTTTTCCAGGCACAGACTTTTACAAGGAAATGGTTGAACAAGACCTAATTTTTGAGACTAACTGGGACAACTTTGATGAGATGCATTCAGTATACAAAACTAAGCATCTGTCAAAAGAGAAAATTGAAGAGATGGCCACGTATTGCATGGCAAAATTCTGGAATCTGGACACATTTATTGACCACGAAAAAGTCTCACAAAAACGAACTAAGCAAAAAAAGGCTATAGTTGATTTCGCTCAAGAAAGAGTGCTAAATCTTGGTTTCATGGCTAATAATGGAACAACCCTGCAGAAGGATAATTTTGAAAAGCATATAGCGACGTTTCTTGAGGCGTACATAGACCCACGAGTAGAAGCATATACTCAGTCGGTTGGAGTACACAATGTCTTAGAAATGAGACGGTTCATTAGCATATTGGGTACACAAACAATTCAATGCACATTAAACCTGGAAGATAAAACCACCAGTTTTGTGTTTAAAACCAGTAAAACCGATGTTGAGTACATACGGGTCATAAAAGGAAGACAAGCTGATGCCACCATACATCTTGAGGTTGATTTGAAGTGGCTAAGTGAACCCGAAAAGTCACATATTCTTGAGCGGCTTGTTTTGGTTTTTTCCCATTCCTTAAGTGTCAAAAAAATCTGGAACACCTTTAGGCTTTTCACCGCAGTTGGAACAGAAGGTTTAGCATGGACTCTACAAAAATTAGCAACTAAAAAAATAAAAAAGTAATGTTTTGCCAGAGCGCTAGTAGGTTTTGGAGACTATGTCATTTGCTTTGCTATATGGATTGCTTACTGCCGTTGAGAGGTTGCCTGCAGCTAAGAAGAAGCTTTGATTTATGTTGCTGCCAATGGATGCGTTTGGGCCGAGGTAGATTCCGTTTCCGCCTGCGCCTGCGGTGCATTTTTCGTGATTAAAGTTTATCAGGCAATATTTGATTTCGCCATCAACCCACATGCCTGTGCAGGCTTGACTTGACCACACGTTTGCTTTGATGAAAGAGGCGTAAGGTTTGCAGCCTGTGCCGATTTCAATTCCTCTTAGATTAGCAGTATCATTCAAAGATATACCTACATCTTCTATGTGGGTAAACCCGAAATTGTTTGTTGCCCCGGGAGCAAATTGGATGCCTTTATTCACGTAAGACATGCGAACATGTTGTATATGGTTGGATTGGCTCCAGCCGCCATCGCTTGAGATCAGTTTGATTCCGATATCACAGTTGACGATGGTGACGTTTCTGACTTGACAGTTGTAGATGTTTTCAAGGAGAATGCCAATGTTTGAGGTGTTTCCGCATAGAATCACGTTTTCGATTACGGCGCTTTTGTAGTTCTCGGCGAGATTAGAGTTTACGCTTATAATTGGGTTAGCGGTTGAGGTTATGACGATTTGTTTGCTGCCGACACCTCTAAGGAGACCATCACTTGGAAGATTAATCGTTGTGTTGAGGGTTTGATTGGTATTATATTCAATTAAAGTCATATTTTTCACCTTAGTAATGTTTTTCAACTATGTCGTTTCCCAGACCCGATTGGTCATAAACCCAGCGGTTATTCTGCATATTACCACTGGACAAAAAGAAACTTTGATTATTACAGACGTTGCCGTTTGCTGCAATATGAACTCCGCTGCCACCTTGCCCCGCAGTTGTCTTCTCATGATTAAAGTTTATCAAGCAAAGGTTAACTAAGCCATCAATCCACATCCCATCACAGGCTTGACTGGACCACACATTTGCTTTAATAAAAGAACTATAAATTCTGCAACCCGTTCCAACCTCGATACCGCGCAGATTTTCAGCATTGTTAAGAGAAATCCCAACATCATTAATGTAAGTGAAAGCTCGGCTATTATCTGGGCTACCACCAGGAGTAAATTGTATGCCCTTATTCACATCTTTAATACGAACATGCTCAATCTCGTTTGCCTCAGTCCAATTATCACCCGAAGCAGTCAACCTTACACCCACATCACAATTAACAACCGTAATATTCCGTATCCTACAATGAACAACATTCTGCAAAAGAACACCCACATTAGCACCGTTACCAACGATAACCAAGTTTTCAATCAAAGCACTTCTTGTGAACATACTAGCAAAGTTTGAACCAACAGAGATTATAGGATTAGCAGTTGAAGTTATAACGACTTGTTTGCTTCCAGTGCCTCTCAGTAAACCGTCGCTCGGAAGGTTGATTGTTGTGTTAAGGGTTTGGTTAGTGTTATATTCAATTAAAGTCATATTTTTCACCCTTACTTGATGGATGGATTATCCATCCAACCATTAAGCATACAAGCACTAACAAATATATAAACAAAACTGCAACCTCAAAAGCGTACTTTCAGAAGTAGGGACATCAAGTAAGGCCTAAATAGCGTGTGCTTTCATTCATGGTGAACCCTCACAGTATTTACTCACTTCAAAAAATTGTCTTAGAAAAGTGTTTTGACGCAAGGCCCTTATTTTCTATAAATCCTAATATCAAACATGGATAAAAACAGCAAAACTTGTGCAATATGCTCTATTCTAATTACTGCAATAGCATGTTTGAACTTGCTGTTTGTTAACCCTGCAAATACTCAAACAGAACTTAAGCCTTCTGTGCCAGAGTTCACTGCAAAATTTACCGAGTCTTCATTAGAAACAACAATCAAGAATCAACCATTAACGGAATTTGAAGAAACAAACGGTGACAACCCACGTCTTTACTATGGATTCCGATTTAAAGACCAAGCCATTCCTTATAACTGGAATTATGCTCCACCATTTTTTGTTGGCATTTCTTCTTATGGAACATATTATGAAGCATCTGCCTCAGAGTACACTGTTGTTTCATTTCCATTTGGTGAATATCCATTTGAATCTGATAATAATCGGGCAGGAATTTCAGAGGGTGGACCGATAGACATGCAAGTTATGGCACTTATCGGGATTGAAGTTCCAACTGACTTAGAGAATGGCCAAGTGTATTATTTTGAAGGAGTTAATATTAATTGGAGTAACACATTAACAGTAACTTCTCGCGGGAGCTATACGGCGAGCCCGAGCCCTACTTCAACCACTATACAAACAAACATTCCAACAGCTACCCTGCTAACACCAACAATACCCGAACTATCTTGGTTAGCAATACCCGCCTTGCTTCTTTCTCTTTTCGCTATTGTTTTAGTGTTTAGGCACCGAAAAGAGATAACCTGAATAAGTAGACCACCTGTTTTGGTCAAAAAATATTTAATTTCTAACCAATCAGTATCTTGCATGACAAAAGAGTTAGTTATCCAGAAAGTTGACGCCCAAAACTTTGATGACTTTTTAGGATTAATTGATAAACTTGCAGAATTTGAAGAGCTATCCCCTCCAGATTTGGAAGCAAAAAACCGGTTACGGCGAGATTGCCTCTCGGATAAGCCAAAGTTTGAGGCTTACATCGGAAAAATTAGAGACACACCAGTGAGTTATGTTGCATATTTTTTTACATATTCAACGTTTCTTGCTTTGCCTACGCTTTTTTTGGAAGACATTTTTGTCCTAAAAGAGCACAGGCAACAAGGAGTGGGCGAAGAATTATTTGCTTTTGTTAAAGAAAAAGCTAAGCAGAAGGGCTGTGGCCGATTGGAGCTTGCGGTTTTGAAATGGAACACGGTAGCGCAGGAATTCTATGAAAAGTACAAGGCTAAACGGTTAGAGTGGTTCATGTACCGTTTAACAAAAGAAGAGTTCTAGTCTATCAGAGCTTTTCTTTGCAGGAAAATATTAACGGTGTCTATGAGGGCTTGGCAAGCGAACCAGCGCTCCTCAAGTGAATTGTCCGTTTCTAAGTCACGGATTTTTTTCTTCAGAGCCATTATCTGCTCCAAAACAGGTTCTCTATCTGTGTGGTATTTGTTTTGAAGAAGTTTTTGTTGCGCCCTAAAATCCAACAATGCCACCTCAAGCTCTTTTTGCTTATTATCTAATTCCTCCGCGATTTTGAATTCTTTTTGTTCCCGCTCCTTTTTGGAAATCCCCCGCAAAAACCCAGCTTTCATCTTAATAATTTGGGTTTGCTCTTTTTTTAGTTGCTCAATGCTACTGTGGAGGGGCTTGTTTTTGTGGTTTTTTCTTTGCCGCAACTCATTTGTCAGGGTTGTATAGTTGATGTTGATTTGTTTGAGGTTGCTTTTGCAGTAAGAGAGGATTTTTTGTTCGTGGTCAAGGATAGCTTCTTTTTGGCGGAATTCTTCGAGTTGCAGTTTGATGGCGTTTAGGGTTTGAGCGCCCTCTTTTTCGTATTGTTCATCCACTGTGATGTCTGGGTGGGCTTCAAATTCGCTTAGCACAGTTTCTACGTTAATTAGCCAGCGGTCGAAGTGGTCACTGAAGGGTGATGAGCCAAATTTTTGGTTGCCCAGAGTATGTAGTTGTTTGAGGGTTTTTTGGCTGATTTCTTTTTCTGTGGTCATGGTTTTTTCTGTTTGGGGTTGGTTTTGGTGTTTAGATTTTTTGTTTTTTGGACGTAGGGGGTTTTTGTATTTGTGTGTGTTGTTTCGAGGTGTTTTTATGTGCGGCTGGTATCCCATGGGAGAAGTATCGTTTTTGTGGTATTTAGTTTGTTCTCTGTTGTGTTTTGGGTGGGGTTTAGTAATGCTTAAATATAATATTATGTTTACCTAACATAATGTTAGGTATAAATAACTAAAAGTTATCATTACCTAACAAAAAATAAAGAAGGAATAAAAATGAAAACAAAAACCCTAATCACACTCGGTTTCATAGGAGTAGCCCTAGTCATAACAACAATAGCAATATACTTCGCAGCCACCCAAAACATAAACCTCACAGAAATCGCCACCTTCGCCATAATAGGACTCATCATACTCTTTGCCCTCTACGTCCTCTGGGATAAAACCCGAAACGTAACCAAAGGCTTACCCGCAGCCGACGAACGAACCAAAATCAACTCCTACAAAGCAGGATACTACGGTTTCATAGCCGCCATCTGGAGCGCCGTCTTCACCCCCATAGTCGTTGACATACTCTTTAACTATGAAATGGAAGGCAGTCAAGTATCTGGCGCTGTGGTGATAATCGCTGGCTTAGTGTTTTTCATCTCGTACCTGTTGATATCTCGGAAGGGGACTAATTGAGAACTCGCATCAAGGAGCTTCGAGCTCGCCACAACCTAACACAAGAAGACTTAGCCAGAAAAGTGGGTGTCCGCAGAGAAACCATCCTCTTCATAGAAAAAGGCGAATACAACCCCTCCATAAAACTGGCTCATGAAATAGCCAAAGCCCTCCAGACAACACTCGATGACCTCTTTATTTTCGAAGACACCTAAAACACGGCTTAACCATGTCTTTCATCTGTTTGACAGAACCATTTCTGGGTTTTCTCATCGAAGGAGAGGGGATTGCCGCAGATTGAGCAGACAGGCACCTTAAAATCTGGTGGCGGAGGGGGCAAAATGGGTAAAAAGATGTTAGCGCTTTCCTGCTTTAACTTTTGGATTTCGATTAGCCATTGGTCGTTGTCGTTAAAGCTGAAATAGAGGGGACTTGGAAGGTCGGCTTGTTGATGGGCGAGCTTCACTGGGTTTGTTCTGATTTGGCTTGATTGTTCAACTTCACGGATTTTTACGAGAAACAAAGAAAAAATTAAGGGACCGACATTAAGAAAAACGCTACTTGGCCAAAAACTCATGGCAGCCTTCGTGTTTTCCCACGTATTTGTGGATTCATGCCCTTCAAAAATTAAGCGCTGATTTGTGAGGTATGCATCACCGGTGAAGGGTTTTTTGGTGAATAGTTTTCCGTTTTTGTCAAACCATAAAATCGCGGTTGCGCCTAAGCCTTTGCTTTTTCGTATGACTTCTTCTTGGGGCAACAGCGGTGTGTATCTTGGAGTGCTGGACATGATTTGTTTCTATTGGGTGTTGGTGTAGGGTTGATATAAGCTTTAAGAAAAAGACACTGACAACTGGAAAAGGTTAACAAAGCCACCCAATTAACCTCTAAAATTGAAATAGAGAGCCCGGTTGAAAAGGCAAGAAAAAAGAAAAGATGTTTAAGCATACTTCTTGCAGCTATAGCAGTACCAACGTTGATACTGTGGAATGTAGGTTAATGCGCCACCGCAAGTTTTGCATGTTGGCTGACCTGAAGAAGTTGCCTGCTGGGTTGACGTTTCTTGTGTTGTACTGGCGTGTGTAAGAGTGGATGCTGCTTCAACAATTGCACTTTCAAGTTTTAGAACCACAAAGTCTTCGGCACCTTGAATGTTTTCCCAGGGGATGTCTTGTGTTTCGCCGCGTTCATTCTCTATTGTTAGCGAGATTCCAGCTTTTCCGATAGTAAAGCCAACATCTTTGACTGTACCGACAAGTTTCCCTTCTGCACTGATTACTTTCATTCCAACAAGTTCGTCTTTTGTTACACTTTTTTCTTTAGGTTTACTGGACAATGTGAAACCACCAAACTATACTATTTGGGTTAACTGGTTTAATAAGCCTTTCAGTAAAGCAGGGTAACAGTCACCTGCTTGACAGAAAATCATAATAACACCAGCATATGAATTTAAATCATGGAGAATAAAAGATGACGACAAACACAGAAGTAGACTTAACGCATTGGATTTACCGCTTAATCGCATACGTTATCGACTTTGTCATTATTTACATTCCAGCAATCATAATCAGCATAATACTTGCATTTGCAACAGCCTTCATCAGCGGCTTTTTCGGCGGCGTAGCTTTCATGGCATACCTACTTTCAGGGGTACTCTTATTTTTGTACTTCTCAGTTTTAGATGTCATGTGGGGTGGAACAATCGGAAAAAGAATCTTTGGCTTGCATGTTCAGACGGTAAATGGCGGCAGAATAACATACGGTCAATCAATAGTCCGTAATATCAGCAAATTTTTCGGTCCCATCCTACTCTTAGACTGGTTATTAGGCGTTATATTGCAAGGTGATAAAAGGCAAAAATTCACTGACCGCATCGCAAACACAGTCGTAGTAAAGCAGGCAGCTCAATCGGTGCCACCACCACCTCCGCCGCCACCGCCACCATAAGAAAAAGCTATTCTTTTCTTTTTTTATTTTTTTAAGCTTTAATGTTGATGATTTTTTGTACGGTATCGCACCAGGGGATTATGCATCTACCTTCCATTATATCAAAGTAGATTTCGTCGATGATTGTGTTGTTGGGCGTGTTTTCGCTTTCTTGGACAAGTTTGATTTCGATAAGCATTTTTTTTGTCATATTTGGCGACCAGGGGGTTCAATTTTAAGATGTGTGGGGTGCAAATTTATAATTTATTATTCGTTCGGATTTAGAATATAACAATAATATAACAGTAAACACTCTACATATTTGGTAACATTTTTGAAAAGTAAAGACAATTTACGTAAGAGAGTAATCCGCAATTTTATGGATATTCTGATTCTTGAGGAGATGAAAAAAGGCATGATGAGCGGCTATGATGCCATGACTTTTATTCAAAAAAAATTTGGCATATCCGTAAGTTCGGGCACTGTTTATGGTTTACTGTACTCAATGGAGCGGCAAAAACTAATTGAAGGCTTCCAAATCGAAAACAAGCGCATGTACAGAGTTCTAGAAAACAGTGAAACCGCAAAACTGCTAAAAGTGTATCCGCCGCTTCAAACCTTCATTAAGAGCTCAAACCGAACAAAAATAAAAACGGAGGAGTAATCAAGAACATGTGACTTTCAGAAGTAGACCTCCGTATAAGGACGCTTTAGCACAACTAAAGGTTCTGATTCCGAACATGTAATACTGCTCTAATGTCAACAAGAGTACATTAACTTAAATTATTAAGGGCGTCAAATTGAAAAACAACTTTAAAGTTGGAAACCAAACCACATATTTTACTTGAAAACATGCTGGTGGGAGGGAATAAAAAATGGAAAATGAACCCAATAAAAAAATCCGTGCGAAATGGATGCAAATTTGGTTATGTTTCCAACAACAAATTGCCACTTTGCCCCCGTGGGCACAAGATACACTACTTGACGACATAAACACGGCTGTCCAAAGCCGAATTGTTGTTTTACAAAAAGCCCACAACTGATACTAAACAAGAAAATAAAACAATTATTGAACATGTTTTCCAAAAAAGTTCTCAGAGAGCTTCAAAATTTTACTGCCCCGTACACCCAGACCAGTTCTTCATCAAGAGAAAGGGATAGAAAATAAGAAGTACTGTTAAGTGAATGGTTGATTGAAAAACCTTAAAACAACAGAGCACACATATATTATAGCCAATAAAAAAGGGATAGAGAAAATGCAAGCCGTAAGCATAATACTGTTCATAATCAGTGTCGGAATAATCGTAGGACCAATAGGTGTGGTAGTATTAACCAGTTCAAATGACTTAACTCAACTAGTCATTCCACCAGAAATCAAAGACAAAATTATAGGCGACAACAGCCCATTACACGGCGGAGGAGGCGGAGATAACAATAGCACAGGCAACGATTCAGGCGGAATAGCGGGGCTTATAACTCCTGAAATTGTAAGCCAATCAATTGATATTTCACAAAAAAGTGCCACTGTCACGTTAAACTTCAAAAATGACTTAGGTTTTGACATGACAGTGAACACACTTCAAGCAGAAATTCAAGACAAAACAACAGGTCAAACATTAGGAACCATCAGCCTAACCAACCCCGTTATAATAGCATCAGGCGAAACCAATTTGGCGACAATTCAGGGTTTATGGAATGATAACGTAGAAGAAATACTCGGTCAAGCACAATCAATTAATGCAAACTTGGTCAACTTAACTGTGGACATCGACGGTGTTATAATACAATTATCTGAGTTTAACATTGGTGACATACCCTTAAATTATTGAGGTGAAGGTCATGTTTAACAAAATAAATTTTATCGGATTGGCTGCTGGAATTGCAATGTTGCTTTTGCTGGCAATATCATACTATGTACCGTGGTGGGTTATTTCAATTGGAACGGTAGCTCAAATCAATTTGTCTCCAGTAAACTTTAGCATGGCACTCTTTGGGGAAACACTCAATCAACCATTAATTTGGGCAATGAACATGATAGGAATACTAACGCTGCTTTCTGCCGGAATCATTATGATAATCTACTCAATTTTACCAAACAAACCATACTCAAAAAAACTGCTAGGATACGGATACAGCAAACCAGTGTTCATTGTTGGTATGTTCATTGCAGAACTAGCGATAATGTACTTTTCAGTTAAGGCTTTAACAGGGTTTGATTTCCCAGTAATTGGTTCATCTACCCTACAAATGTCAGTGAGCAACGTAAGCATAAGCGTAACTGCCAACTCAAGCCTTCTGTGGCCAGTTTACTTTGCCATCGCCGTTGCTATCCTGTGTGTTGCCGCTAGGGTATATCACAGAAAAGTTGCTCAGCCAACAGTGCCACCTGCAACGGTTTCGCCAGCAACAGTTAATTAACCCAAAATTTTCTCTTATTTTTTTTAACTAAAATTTAGCACATAACAATGCTTTTAAATTGTTGACACCTTAAAAAGTAGTTCTAAGTGATAACTGATGAAGATGAGGCTCATAAAATTAAGCCCTGAACTCGTAATAGAACTGTTGCAAGGCAAAACTTTTAGCTTAAACTTACCCCAAGACTGCGAACTATTGGATATAAAATATGACAGTTTCACCCATGAAGTGTCAGCAATAATCAGAAGCGACAGTTTTGAGGAAATAACTGAAACCTATCCCATTCCAGAATTAATCCTGACCAAAACAGTCAGTGCCAAACCAGCCGCATCTACCCCTGCACAAGCACCTGCCCCCGGCGTGCCAGTTGAAATTAAAACAGAAGACAAACCTGCTCCAAAACCAGCAGTTCAGCCGCAGCCAAGCCCTGTAAGTAGCATGGAAGATGAGTTTAGTCCTGATCAACGTAAACTGCTTAATTTTGTCCAAAAAGAGGACTGTCTCATTGTTAAGCCTGCACAGTTTTTGAAGGAAGAATGGGCAGAAATTAACGATTTAGTTAAAAGCTTGGGTGGCAAATGGGTTAAGGGAGACATTATAAGTTACTGGGAGATACCTAATCAGTAAACTATCGTTAAGTTGCCTTCAAAATTAAATATTCAAAAATAATTAAATATAGTGTGAAAAGCATGAAATTCGCTGAAACAGCCATACTCCTTAGAGAAATAGTTGACAGATGCCCTGGGCTAGATGGGGCAGTCATAACATTAATCCCTCAAAAAGCAATATACCCACAATATCTGGGTTATCACATAAACATCAAAGCTGATATTAGCAAGGAAAGCATGGGGGGACTTCGTAAAATCGTGGAAGGACACGACTTATCCATGAAAATTAAAGTTGACTCAGTAATCGTTTACGAAGCAAGACAAACCTGAACCGCTAAAAACAGCTAACGCTTTTTTGTCACCAAAAAGCCAAAAGGTAATCAACTAATATTTAGTCACAGTTCACCCAATCTTTTTGGTGAAACGCGCCATGAACAAGCTTGAAGAGGCTGAAAAATTAACAAAGGTGAAATTCAAAAACCTCAACAAAATTTTTTACCCTAACCAAAAAGTCACCAAGGCACAGGTTATTGAGCATTACATCAAACTTGCACCAAAAATCTTACCCATCATCAAAGACCGCCCGCTGGTTCTAACTAGATATCCCGATGGCATTGAGGGCAAAACTGCTTTTTATGAGAAAAACGCACCCGAAGGCACACCATCTTGGATTAAGACGTTGCCGATTTACTCGGAAACATCCAAACGGGAAATAGACTACATAATATGCAACGACCTTGACACGTTGATTTGGCTTGCAAACCTTGCCGCACTTGAAATCCACATGCCCTTCTGCAAAGTTAACGCATTGGATAAGCCTGATTTTTTGTTTTTTGACCTGGACCCAGAACCTCCAGCCACATTAAATGACGCGGTTGAAGTGGCTCTTTTGCTTAGGGATATGCTTGTGGATTTGGGGTTGACCTCGTTTGTTAAAACTTCGGGCAAGAAGGGCTTGCATGTGGTTGTTCCTATTGCGCCCGAGTACACGTTTGAGCAGACAAGAACCTATGTTCACAATATGGGTATTGAATTGGCAAAGAAAAGCGTGATGGTTGTTTCTGAGTTCAAGGACACAAAGAAGCCCGGCAAGATTTTTGTGGATTATCTACAGAACTCACCACTGCGAACAATGGTTATCCCGTACAGTCTGCGTGCCACACCTGAAGCGTCAGTTTCCACTCCGCTTGAATGGTTGGAAGTGCGAAAAGGCATAAACCCATCAGACTACACTATTTTCACTGTAGATAAACGGAAAGAAAATCCGTGGAAGAACATTTTCGATTTAAGATGCAAGCTGGAGATAAATTATGGAGAAACAAGAAACAAATGAACAAACCAGTAAAATCAGCGCTGATGTGCCAAGGCGTTCGATTTGGTCAGGGAGCATCACCATCGGCTTAGTGAATGTGCCCGTGAAACTCTACAGCATGATTTATGATAAAGGCGTCACGTTTCATTTTCTGCACAAAACCGATGGGCAACCGCTTAAGTACGTTAAAATGTGCACCAAAGAAAACAAAATCGTGCCCTGGAACGAGGTAACACGGGGCTATGAAGTCGCCAAAAACGAGTACGTCACCTTTGACAAAGCAGAACTCGACGCAGTCAAACCCGAATCTGACAGGCGCATCCGCATCAGCAAGTTCGTTGATTATTTTTCAGTTGACCCCATCTACTTTGACAAAACCTACGCGTTGCTACCTGACAAAAGCAAAGACGCCTATAGTCTGCTGCTGGCGGCTTTGGAGCGGAAAAATAAAGCAGCTGCTGCAAGAATCACACTGCGAACCAAGGAGTATCCTGCACTACTTCACGCCTATAAGGGCGCGCTGGTTTTGACCACGCTGCGTTATGCTTATGACGTTGTGGACCCTCGCGGGTTTGAGGAACTACAAAAGCTTGCGGAACCAGAAAAGTCTGAGTTAGATTTGGCAGTCAAGATAGTTAGTGACCTTTCGGGCGAGTTTGACATAACCGAGTTTGAAGACACATACCAAAAAAAGGTTGAGGCACTGGTTGCACAAAAGCTGAAGGGTGAAAAAATTCATGTTGAAGCAGCACCGGAGGTTGAAGCAAAAAGCCTCATGATTGCCCTACGCGAAACCCTCAAGCAGTTGGAGCAGAAATGACCCGTCACATCTACAAGCCCATGCTTGCAAAAGAAGCCAAATCCCCGTTTTCTAGTGAGGATTGGGTTTTTGAGGTTAAATGGGACGGCTTTAGGGCAATCGCGTATGTGGAGACGTCGTTGAGCATTAAGAGCCGTAACGGCAAAGAACTTAAAGCCAATTTTCCCGAATTGGAAGAATTAGGCAAGCTGGGCAAAAACATTGTGATTGATGGCGAAATCGTTGTGCTGCACAATGGCAAACCTGATTTTCAGGCGTTACTGGAACGGGGGCAGGCGGTTTCCAGCCTTGAAATCCAGCGGCAAACTAAGCAGTCACCTGTAGTCTATGTTGTTTTTGACATTTTAGAGAAAGATGGACAGGTGCTTACGGAGCTTTCGTTGTTGGAGCGCAAAAAAATCCTTTCTGCCGTCCTTAAAGAGGGCACTTATGTGGTTTTGTCTGATTTTGTGGACTCCCAAGGTGAAGCGTATTATCAGTCTGTTTTAGAGAGAGGCTTAGAGGGCATTGTTGCAAAAAGAAAAGACAGCGCCTACGAGGAAGGCTTGCGAACTGGGAGTTGGCTGAAAATAAAGAAGCTACGCACCTGCGATTGCATAATCTTTGGTTATACCAAAGGAAGCCAAGCAAGGGAAGCCACATTTGGAGCTTTGTTACTAGGAGTTTATGACGCACAAAAGAATCCAGTTTATCTAGGTAAAGTTGGAACTGGTTTTTCCAAGAAAACACTGTACGAGTTAACAGGCAAGTTTGAAAAAATGAAGACTCATGTTGAACCTTTTACGGCTGAAGCGGGGGATGTGGTGACTTGGCTTGAGCCTCGACTAGTGTGCGAAGTAATATATCAGATGTTAACCAAAGATAATCGATTGAGAATGGCTCGTTTTCAACGCTTAAGAGAAGACAAGCCAATTGAGGAATGCACTCTGGAACAATTCAAAGACACTAACCCCAACCCCAAACTTTCTGAATACATAACCAAACGCAACTTTCAAGAAACACCCGAACCCAAAGGCGGAACTAAAACTGAAGAAAAACCTATTTTTGTAGTTCAAGAGCATAATGCGCGCAGGTTGCATTGGGATTTTCGGCTGGAAAAGGATGGTGTACTGAAGAGCTGGGCAGTTCCAAAAGGTATGCCAGAAGACACAAAGCAACGTCATTTAGCAGTGGAAACTGAGGATCACCCTTTAGAGTATGTGGGTTTTGAGGGGAAAATCCCGGAGGGGCATTACGGTGCGGGCACGGTTAAGATTTGGGATAAAGGCTTTTTTGAGGTGAAGCTGTGGGAGAGCAACAAAATTGAGGTTACGCTTGACGGAAGCGTGCTTAAGGGCAGATATGTTCTAGTGCGGCTGAAAAAGGGTTCGGATAATGATTGGTTACTGCTTAAGGGTAAAGAAAAAGCCTGATTTTGATATATAGAATATTTATCCTATTTATAATAAAGGGGAAGAATATCGAAGGTTTTTTATTTATAAGCTATGAATACTTAACACGTTAAGCAAGCAGGGGGCAACTAAAGTAAAGGCAAGTAGAAGTCGAAGTTTCGGCTTACTAAGCAAAAAAAGGTTAGTTGCACTTAGGTTAAAAGCTGTCCGCTCGGGCATCTGGTTTAAGGCGCTACACAGAATTGACAGAGCACTTATAAACTTGACAATTAAGGTAACTGACAACGTAAAAAGCAAAACCTTAGCCAACAGCATAAACACTATCATAAACAAACTTGACTTGCTTTCAAAAAACAACCGCATACAAACAGGAAAATGGGGATTTATTCTCGCAGAAAAACTAAGCACAATTTGCCAGCAATGGGGCAACAGTTCAGCATTAAAATGGGTGGTTGATTGCTCATTTGTTAAATACTTGGCTGTGATGTATTTAAATGAAAACAACGTCAGGAACTAAAAAAATAGTTATTCGATTTGATACAGCATGATCGTTTTTGAAATAATCGCTTTTGTTCTGCTTGTTGTGATGATTTTTTGGGTAAGCTACAACGGCTACATTTTAGTTATTGGTGTTAGAAAACGCCACGCTAACAAGATACTTAATATCATAGACCTGAAAATTTTTCCTAAAGTTTCAATTATTGTACCCACCAAAGATGATGAATCCGTTATTGGACGTTGCCTTGAATCCATCCTAAAAATTGATTATCCTAAAGACAAAATGGAGGTAATCGTGGTTGAGGGCAACTCAAAAGACACTACATGCAAAATTTGCCAAGAATATGCAGAAAAAAACCCTCAAACCATAAAGCTCATAAGTGAAAAAGCCGCCAAAGGCAAACCTGCAGCTTTGAACCTGGCCTTGCACCATACAACTGGAGAAATTATAGGTATTTTTGACGCGGACAGCATTCCAAATGAAGATGTACTCAAAAGAACAGCGGCATACTTTACTGATGAAAAAATAATGGCCATTCAAGGAGAAACCCATTCACTAAACGAAAAAGACAATGTGCTCACAAGAGTGACCGCTATGGAAGAGAAAGCGTGGTATCAAGCCTTAATCAATGGAAGAGAAAATCTCAAACTGTTCGTTCCCTTAAATGGAAGCAATCAATTCGTCAGAAAAAAGGTTTTAGACGAGCTTGAAGGTTGGGATGAAAACTCGCTTACAGAAGACGTGGAGTTAGCGTTGAGACTTGTTGAAAAACAGCACCAAATAAAATATGCACCGGACGTTCGTGCTGGACAAGAAACACCTAACAGTTTACATTCACTGTTTCATCAGAGATTACGCTGGTACCGTGGCTACATGGAAACAGCAATCAAGTATGGACGATTGATGGATAACTTGAACCGTAAAACCCTTGACGCAGAAATCTCACTGTTTGGTCCATTCACAATGATTTGCTCTTTTCTCAGTTACATTAACTGGGGCTTTTTGATTTTGTTCCCAGGCACCGGTTCAATGCTTAACTTGACAGCTTTGGCGATAACTTTAACGGCAATATCGCTTATTTCGCTGGGGATTGCTTCTGCCGCCGCTGAAAAACCCATAAAAGCCAAAAACCTGTTGTGGGTACCTTCAATTTACGTTTACTGGTTTATGCAAACAATATTTGCATTCTGGGCTTTTCTCACAATGCTGTTTAGAAGACAGCGGGTTTGGAGCAAAACCGCAAAGAACGGTTCCATAAGCATAAGCCCAAAAATGAGCACAACATGAAAAACAGAAATCTAATTTTTCCGCTTTTAGCGTTTCTTATTCCCTTAACAGTCAGGTTTATCCCTGAACTGCTAATGGGACCCTTTGCAACAGGGTTTGACACAATCGGCTACTACACCCCAAACACGATATTATGGCTAAATCACGGCGTGAACTTTTGGACGTTCATATCCGAGGCACCACTGATGTACATATTCTTAATGGGGGCAGTCTCTGTGGGAGCACCAATAGTTCTTTTGTTTAAAGTATTGTCTCCATTGCTTTTGGGTTTACTTGGCTTAACAGTTTACTTCTATGCCAACAAAACCATTTCATGGTCACAAAGAAAAAGCTTGCTTGCAGCAGGTTTTGCAACAATTTACTTTGTTGCGTTAAGGATATCATGGGATATGCTTCGAACTGAAATCGGGCTCATATTCCTGTTTATCAGCCTCATTCTGTTAGCAAAGAAACCAACTTTAAAAAATACGACTTTACTTGCGATTGCAATGCTTCTGACAGTATTTTCCCATCAACTAATAGCAGTTATAATGTTTTCAATTATACTAGCAACCATCTTGCAAGCAACGCGGAAAAAAACGTTAGGAACAATAAAGCACCTGTTTACATGCTCCGCGCCCGCTGTTTGCTTATTCATTGTTATAATATATTCGTACAGTGCGGTAGGTAATCCGATTCTAAGAAGTTTTCCCAACCAAATTTCAGGCGGAGATGCCGCACTTTTAGGATTTTCTTCACAGGCAGATTTGATTTTGAACACACTGGCGTTTGTGGTTGTTTGCTTTTTGCCTCTTGTACCTCTACTGTTTTTTGGAGCAAAACGTTTCAAGAATAATTTCCACATGAATGTTTGGATTTTATGGATTTTTCTTGCTTTGCTGTTGGCGTTCATTAGTCCGAGCACTTTTGCTGTTTACCCTTACCGCTGGGTGTTACTACTTACGTATCCGTTGGCTTTTTTTGCAGCGGAAGGGTTTTGCGCGGTTAAGAATAGGTACAGGCTGGTTTTAGTTGTGATTTTAGCGGTCTTTAGCTTAAGTTTTGCTGTTTTGCCTAACAGCGACTCGAATGCGTATTACACATTATATCCAAACTATATTCCAAAGTCAATGCTACAAAACACTGTCCAATTAAGCGATTGCCAAGACACCATAAACGCGTTACAATGGGCAAAAAGTAACATGACAGCGGATTCGCAACTTTTGGTTCATGATGTTTTTTATGGGTGGGCACTGCTGAATTTCGATAATACCAGATTGATTAATTATGATTTTGATTATCCAGATGCTGCAGCAGCAGAACTGATAAATGACGGCGTGCAGTCAGCGTATTTGATTTGGTGGATTAATGGCAGCGGCTGGTATGGTCAGCCAATAGTATCAGGGAATTTTAGTCAAGTTTATTGTAGTGGGAACGTTGCAATATACTTATATAAAGTACAAAATTCATAAAAGATATATTTTACTGAGAAAAAATTTCTATAAGTGCACTGTACTAACAAATAAGCATTTAAACTAAACTTTGCATATTTGAGCTAACTAATAGGTCAGAAGGCAATATGGAGAACAACACTAAACAATTTATTTCCAAAACAAAGATAAATAACGCTGAAAGTGTATTTTTCAGTACAGTTGTAGCAGCAGTTTTAATGGCGGTAGTTACCAAAGTTTTAAATTATTACACCTATTTTTTTGATAGGGGGCATACATTTACAGTTTGTCTTTCTTAAAAAGAGGGAAGAACAGAAGAATTGACACAAGTTGATTTATCATTTATTGTTCCCGCATACAACGAGGAAAAACACATTGAAACAGCTCTTTACGGACTTGATGAAATTGTAAAAAGCAGAAACTGCCCCTACGAAATCGTTGTTGTAGACGACGGAAGCAATGATGAAACATTAAACAAAGCCAGAAAATACGCCAGCAAAAACGGGCACGTACGAGTCATAACGTATGACCATAACTTAGGCAAAGGCTACGCGGTAAAGAAGGGGTTCATGGAAGCACAGGGGCAAGTTGTGGTTTTTGTTGACAGCGACATGAACATTGAAATGGACACGATACTTGATTACATTGACGCCCTAAAGTACGGAGACATTATTATTCCCACTAAATGGCATCCCCAATCCAGAATCAAAATGCCTATGAAAAGAAGAATCCTAAGCCACGGATTCAACGTTCTCGTTCGCACACTTATTGGAGCTAAACTCAAAGACACCCAGGTTGGACTTAAAGTGATGAAAAAAGACAAGTTCAACCCCATCTTCCCAAGACTCTGTGTTAAACGCTATGCTTTTGATGTGGAGCTTTTGGCAGTGGCAAATCTGTATGGCTTAAAAATTGTTGAAATGCCAACTAAGCTCAGAATTGAGGGACTATTTAACATTAGAGAAATCTTTAAGATGTTTATTGATTTACTCGGAATCGCCTACAGACTAAAAATTACCCATTGGTACCAGCGACCCCTTAATATTTAAGAATACACAATACCTGATTTCAGGTTGATGCATTGACCCCCAATCACATGGCTTCCATTATTATTCCCTGCAAAACAATAGACCCGTACACCAAAGAATGCATCAGCCACTGCAAACAATTAAACTACCCAAATTTTGAAATAATCGTACTCCCCGACAGCGACAGTACCCCAATTGAAGACGTAAAAATAATTTCTACAGGACCCGTCTCGCCTGGATCCAAAAGAAATATAGGCATAAAAAACTCCAACGGCGAAATCTGCGCCTTCATCGACAATGACGCTTATCCACGCGTGGACTGGTTAACTCAGGCAGTAATACTTTTGCAGGACAAAAGCATCAGCGGGGTTGGTGGACCAGGAGTAACGCCAGAAACCGACAGTTCAGGTCAGAAAGCCAGCGGCTATGTGCTTTCATCGTTTATGGTTGGAAGCCTAGCCAGCAGATGCAAAGGCAAAGCGATATTTGAATCAACGGACATTCCCTCATGCAATTTCATCGCGCCCAAAGCTTTAATTTTGCAGGCAGGCGGTTGGAATGAGAAGTACTGGCCAGGTGAAGACACACTCATGTGTCTTGAACTGCGTAAGCTTGGCAAGCTGGTGGAGTCTTCAGAAATTGTGGTTTACCATCACAGACGCAGCCTCTTTAAGCCACATATTAGGCAGGTTTCACGGTTCGGCGAACATCGCGGTTTCTTTGTAAAAAAATATCCCGAAAATTCTATCAGACCAACCTATTTTTTGCCCAGTTTGCTGGTTGCCGCTTTTGTTGTGGGGCTTGTGCTTTCCTTGTTTGTTCCCTTGTTCGCGTATATTTTTCTGTTGGGTATTGCAACGTATCTTGTGTGTGGTTTAGCCGCATCGGTTATGCAGGTTAAAGATGCGCGGATGGTTTTTCTTGTGTGGGCAGGGATTATCGTAACTCATTTAATTTACGGGTGCTACTTCGTGTCTGGACTGGCAAAGAGTGATTTGAAACGATGAAAATCAGCATTTCCTACCCACCCCTGCCCTCAGAGAAGGGCGTGCCCCTGCTTAGCCAAAACAGGCAATTTCAATACTTCAAATCACCAACCTACATTTACCCCATGGTTCCCGCCTACGCCGCAACACTTCTCAAAAATGCAGATTACGAAGTGATCTGGGATGACGGCATCGCAGAAGAAAAAACTGACGAGGACTGGAAAAAAGACATAGAACATGAAGCCCCGGACCTTGTTATGATTGAAACCAAAACCCCCGTGGTCAAGAAGCATTGGGCAATAATCAACGAGCTAAAAACGGTGATGCCAGCCTGCAAAGTCGTTATGGTCGGTGACCACGTAACCGCGTTGCCAAAGGAATCTATGGAGAAGTGCTTAACCGATTTTGTTTTAACAGGCGGCGACTACGACTTTTTAATGCTAAATTTAGCAGAGTTCTTAAACGGCAAAACCAAGCAGCTTGAAGAGGGCATCTGGCACCGCGAAAAAGGCAACCTCAAAAACACTGGACAATTCAAGCTAAACCACAACTTAGACGAGTTACCCTTCATTGACCGCGACCTAACCAAATGGCAACTCTACAACAAACAAAACGGCAACTTCAAACAAGTTCCCGGTGCCTACACGATGGCTGGCAGAGATTGCTGGTGGCGCAAAGACGGCGGCTGCACATTCTGCTCATGGCCAACACTTTACCCGACCTTCCGCGCCATGAAACCCAAGCGATTGGCGGATGAGGTGGGCTTGCTAATTGAGCACCACGGCGTTAAAACCGTTTTTGATGATACGGGTTGTTTCCCAGCGGGAAAGTGGCTTTCAGAATTTTCTCAGTTGATGATTGAACGCGGCTACAATAGCAAAGTGGAGTTTGGCTGCAACATGCGCTTTGGCGCACTTGAGCGTGAGGATTATCGTTTGATGAAGCAGGCAGGTTTTAGGATGCTTCTGTTTGGCGTAGAATCAGGGAGCCAAGCGACGCTTGACCGCTTAAATAAGGGTACAACCGTTGAAAGAATTATAGAAGAATGCAAGATTCCTCATGAGGAAGGCTTGGAGCCACATATCACGATTATGGTGGGTTATCCATGGGAAACCCGCAAAGACGCCGAGAGCACGCTGGATTTGGCGAAGATGTTCATGCAGAAAGGTTGGGCAAACACGCTACAAGCCACAGTCGTTATCCCGTATCCAGGCAGCAAACTGTACGCGCAGGCACTGGAAAACGGCTGGTTCCGTGTGGACCCAGCGGATTATGAGCGGTTTGACATGAAAGAGCCAGTGATGACCACGATGGATATGACAGCAGAGGAGGTTTTGGAGCTTTGCGACCAAATCTACAAAGTATTTTTAACGCCACAGTATATGCTGCGGCAGCTTGCTCGTGTGCGGTCTATGCGAGATGTTAAATATTCAGTTAAAGGTTTAGTAAAAGTTCTAGGACACGTCAAGGACTTTGGCAAAGACAAGTAACCCCACCGTTTCCGTGGTAATAACAACAAAAAATGAAGAAAAAAACATTGATAACTGTCTAAAATCCATTAAAAATCAAACATTCAAAGATACCGAAGTCATCCTAGTTGACAATTACTCTACTGACAAAACCGCCCAAATCGCACAAGAACACGGCGCAACCGTCTACTTTAAAGGAAACGAGCGGTCAACCCAGCGAAACTTTGGCGTTAACGTTGCCCAAGGCAAATACGTACTTTACCTTGACGCAGACATGATTCTTAGTCCCAATCTGGTCGAGAAATGTGTTGAGAAATGCAAAAACGATGGGTTGGGGGCGCTTTATGTTCCTGAACGCATCGTTGGAGAGGGGTTTTGGATTAGGGTCAGGGATTTTGAGCGGGGCTTCTACACGGGCACAGTAGTTGATGCGGTGCGGTTTGTTCGCAGGGACCTGTTTTTGGGGGTTGGCGGGTTTGACGAGTGCTTGGTGGGTCCTGAGGATTGGGATTTTGACCGCAAAATAAGAAAAGCAACCCAGACAGGCATAGCAGACTGCGAGCTTTACCATAATGAGGGCAATTTTGATCTGAAGCGGTATCTGAGTAAGAAAAGCTACTACACGGATGGCATCAAAAGGTATGTTGATAAGTGGGGTGCTGATGACGCGGAGACAAGGCGTCAGGTTGGGGTGGCGTATCGTTTGCTGGGGGTTTTTGTTGAGGATGGCAAATGGAAAAGGCTGCTGGCTGGGCTGCCTTTTGCTGTAGGCATGTATTATTTACGTTTTAGGGTATCGTTGAGGTACTTACAAAAAGTCTAAGCGTAATCCGTTGCTGAAAAGGTTTTTACCTAAAGAAGCCAAATATAAAAAATAATCTGCGAGAAAACAAAATGTCTGAGCCTGCACCCGTATTCTACAAAGTTCTGGAACAATGCCGAGAAGTCTTCAAAGAAACCGTCTTTGACTTCAAACACAAAGGCGCAGATTTTGACTCCATGGTTTATGCTGAAGGAGTAAGAAGCCACATCGACACAGTTAAGCAGTACATGGGCAAAACCAGTGGGCTCATGGCGGATTTGGGCTGTGGTAAAGGGCACATTTCTGTGCTTCTAAAGGATGCGGGTTATGAGATGATTGGACTGGATATTCCTGAGCCAACAGGCGAGTTCAGCCATTTGTCTTTAAGGTTGTGGCAGAAAAAATCTTGGAAAGCCCTGGGCAGACGATTTGGCACAAGCTATGGTTTATCTGACATCAAAACGTTGCCTATAAAAGATGGCGTACTCGACGGCGTGATGATGTACGCAGTGATTGAGCACATATCCACAGAGCAATCTGAAGTTAAAAAGAACATAGACGAGGTCAAACGTGTTCTCAAACCAGGCGGATACCTGTTCATTTTCCGTTGCCCACGGAAAGGTTCTTACGCTGAAAAGCTCGCTTCTATTCTTGGACTACCCAAACATGACAAGCTGTACGGTGACTCAGAATTGAAGGAAATGTTGGCGTCTAACTTTACGGTTTTAGAGTTTGCCAGAACAGACATGATTTTGGCGTTTATGCGTTGCCAGCCGCTTTGGAATAAGCTGTCGCCACTGCTTTTGGCGTTGGATAGTATTTTGCTTAAAACCCCCGTTAGTGTGTTGAGTCATCATTTGATGGTGGTTTGCCAGAAAAGGTGAAGCCTATGGAAACAAGTCTGAAATTGAAGCTGCTGTTCGTGCTGGGGCTGTTGCTTATTGTTTATGTTTCAGCAATTAACATGTTTCCACAGGGCTATGTTTTTTCAGGCAACGATGTGGTCCAATTCATCAACCTCAAAAACACTTATGGGAACCTGTTTTATGTTTGGAACCAGTTCTCTGGCACGGGACAGTTTCTACAGTACTTTTCTTACTCATTATTCTATTACCCGTTCTACCTGCTCAGCGAGCTTTCTGTTAGCGCAAGTGCCCAGTCGTTTCTTTACTACTTCATTTTCTTAGCTGCATCGTATGTATCCTTCTTTTTTGCGTCAAAAAAATTCATAAAACCCCAATTCAACCATTCATTCGAACTCAGACTTCTGTTTTCACTAATTTACACCTTCAACCCCTATACACTATACGTTTTCACCTACACATGGGGGTACTCGCCGTTTCTGTTCCTGTATCCGTTAATCCCCGCAATTTTCTCATTAACCTACACATATTTCTCCAGCCAAAATGTGCTCAGTAGAACCTTGCCAGCGCTGGGGGTAGTGTTCTTTGCGGCAAACATTGCCTTTGGCAACTTCTCATTTTATGTTGCGCTGAACCTGTTTTTGCTGGCGTTCATCGTTTTATTGTACATTTTCCGTTTAGCCTCAGGGAAAATCATTCCAAAATTTTTCGCGTTCTTCTTTGTGATGGCGGTTTCCACTTTTTGGATTTTATTCACGGACATAGTTGGAATGATTTATACTTACTCTGCCATGATGGGTTCATCCGCTTTTGATTTGGGAAGTTGGATTCTCTATCAGCGCTTGTCTTTGCTACCGCAGATATTTCTGTACCCTAACCTTGACTACTTCATAGGTGCTTTCCCATTGTTTTTTGTGCTTGGCGTGGCAGGATTTATCGGGTTGCTTGCAACTTCACTGCTAAAAATCAAGAAACTATCTGTGATTTTTGTGGTTTTAACTGCAATATCTATTTTCATCACCTCAAAAGGTGCAGGGTTGCTTTCAGATGGTATAGCGTTAAACTTGTTCACTTTGCCAATTCTTAATACACTGAGAAGCTATGATAAAACGTTTATTTTTCTGCCGTTTTTCCTGTTTATGATTATCTTTTTGGGTATTCAGGAGTTCTATAGCAGAAACCCTGTGGCGTTTAAAAGAGTGAATTTTGGGAAGTTGAATCTGCATTTGAGCCATCGACGGCTTGTTTTGGTGGCGTTTGTTTTGATTATGGTTTGGGTGACCCCCTTTTTTATGGGCGGAATCCAGACACGCTACAGTTACATAATCGATCCTGGCTCGGATTATCAGAGTTCAACTTACAGTTACTTAGTAAAAATACCTGATGACTACTATAACGCTTCAAACCTTCTAAGTGAAGATTTACGGCAAAACAAAATCTTAGATTTACCCTACAGCGTCTTAAACAGTGTAGGCTGGGTTAATTACCCCAAATGGCAACTGGTAAGCGCTGACCCCACCGAGCAGCTGTTTAGTAAAACCAGAGTGCAATCTAACGGTGCCTACTTCTACCAGTACAGCCAACACTGGAGCACAATGAACACTACAGAGGCCAAATGGATAGTTAATCTGATGTCACTCTACAACGTGCAATATCTGATTTACCACAAAGACGTAGACGAGAAATTCATCAATCAAACCCAAGAAAAAATCATGTACCTACAAAATGAAAGCTACATAACGCTGATGGCTAACTACACAAACTTTGACCTCTACCAACTAAACAGCACCTACTATCGACCCAGCATTTACCCTTCAACCAGCTCAACATTTGTTAATGGCTCCACAAGTCAACTAGTTGACGCACTACGAGAGGTCAGCTTAACGGACAACACTATCTTCTTTTTAACTTGGCAAATCTCCCCGCAACAACAGCTGACAGCAAACATCAACCAAACCGCAACACCAAAAATAACTTTCCAACAAGACAACCTCAGCAAGTACCAAGTAAAAGTTGAGAACGCAACCAGCCCGTTCTTCCTTGTCTTCTCAGAAAGCTATGATCCATGGTGGAAAGCCTATGTGGAAAACAGCCCCGCAACTTTTGGTGATGTTGTGGGAAGTTATGAAAACTTTGGAGTAGAAGAAACATATTGTAACCAAAGCGGCTTAGTAGATAACATGAATTATTTGCTTGGGGAACCACTGCCTGAAAACACGCATTATATGGTGAATGGTTACGCTAATGCATGGTTTATTGACCCTGAAACGATTCCTAAGAATGCAGATGGCAGCTTTGAAATAACACTTTACTATGTGCCTCAAAGCTACTACGAAGTGGGATTTATTGTTTCAAGCGTTACTGCCGTAACCTGCATTGTCCTTGTTGCTGCTCAGACATTTGTGCCTAAAATCGGATTTTCAGTTAGGAACCGCAAAAACAGGGCTGCCTAAGCAGGCAGTTTCCGCTTTTATAGGCTTGCCCAATAGATTATATAGTTAATATAGTTCTGGGAAAATGCTTTTATTAGATAAGACCGAATGTGACGTATATTTGAGCCTTAAGGCAGGCGGATGAAAACAAATAGTCACCCAAGCAAACCCGTCATCAGTCACCGTAAAACTTGCACACGAACATTATTTAGACCGATGGCTACATTTATACGAACTAGACCAGTACAGGATTTGGCTCATTTCAGGTGTTCTAAAAAACCTAAAAAAGTACAAAGCAAAAGGCAATGTTTTGGAGATAGGTTGTTCCAAAGGCTATCTATCTAATATCTTAAACAAAAACGGTTTCAGCAGCATCGGCGGAGATATATCAAAAACTGCCCTCAAACAATCCAGCGGCATCAAAACGGTACGTATGGATGGTGAAAACCTGCCGTTCCCAGATAAAGCCTTTGATGCTGTACTTGCCATAAGCGTAATTGAGCATATCCCTAAACCTGCCTGTGTGGTTAAAGAAGCCTTCAGAGTGCTAAAGGATAACGGGGTTTTTATGTTGGTAACTCCCAACAAGGACAGCGGGTTAGCAAAAATCGGCAAGCACTTAGTGAAGTACACTTCAGTTAAAAATCCTTACCACGTCAGCCTCATGAACAAGCATGAACTCAACACTTACTTAACGGGCGCAGGCTTTTTTGACTTCATGGTGTATCCCTTCCACAACGGCTTCTACGGCGCACCCTTAATCCAGAAAGTCACAAATCAAACCATAATTCCGCTACCATTCAAGTTTCCAGTGCCCTTCGCACACCATTTACTGGCGATTGCAAGAAAAAACGCTTAACGCCATGTGTTAGGCTTGAGCCTTTGTTTCTCCAGCAAACCAGTTAACAGTTTTGGCTAAACCTTCCTCAAAACTTACCATAGGTTCCCAACCGACCAGTCGTTTCAGTTTAGCAATGTCTGGACATCGCCGTTTAGGGTCATCTGTTGGCAATGGGCTGAAGGTTATGGGTGAAGTAGTTTGGGTTGCTTGCTGAATTTTCTGGGCTAACTCAAAAATGGTAACTTCATGGGGTTTACCTATGTTGACGGCTTCGCCGTTAGCAGTTGCAGATTGAGCGAGCAACAACAATCCAGTCACGTTATCGGTTACATAGCAGAACGAGCGAGTTTGTTTGCCGTCACCATAAACTGTGATTGGCGCACCTGATTGCGCTTGCATGATAAATCGTGACATTGCCCGTCCATACAAACCGTCCTCGCGCAGTCGTGGACCATACGTGTTAAAAATCCGTGGAATCCGCACATCTAGACCATGCTGCTTACAGTAAGCAATCAACAGTGCCTCTGAAAAACGTTTACCTTCATCATAACAGGAACGGATTCCGACAGGGTTCACTCTACCCCAGTAAGTCTCAGGCGTAGGAACCACTTCTGCATCACCATAAACCTCCGAAGTAGAAGCAAACAACAAAGTGGCATCACATTTGCGTGCGAGTTCAGCCATGTTTGTGCTACCTACTGCGCTGGTCTGTAAGGTTGCAATCGGGTGAATTTGGTACTCGTCAGGTGAGGCGTGCCCTGCCAGGTGCAGGATTATTTGATATTTATCAGGGGTTTTGAATGTACATACGTCGGCTTTTAGGAATTTGAAGTCGGGGTTGCCGATTAAATGGTCAATGTTTTTTGTTCTGCCTGTAGACAAATCGTCAACAACAGTGACTTTTGCGCCGCAATTCAACAGCACATCGCACAGCCAACTGCCGATAAAGCCAGCGCCGCCTGTAACCAAAACATTTTTCCCGTCAAAGTAGTCCGCGTTTATTTTTGATTTTATGATTTGAATGTCTGCTTGAATTAGTTTATCCATCATTTCAGTATTCCGTCACAAAAGTTTTGTAAGAAAGCTCCAACGCTTCCCAGTACCGCTCAGGGCTACCAATGTCAAGATGCGCATAGCTCCGATCCAGCTTAACCGCGTAAACCTTTAGGTTCCAATCTACCAGTTTCTGAATTGCATCAGTGAGTTGGATTTCACCATTTTTACCTGATTTTGTTTCCGTCAGTGCCTTGAAAATTACGGGTTTAAAGATGTACATAGCTAAAATCGCAAGGTTTGTGGCTGGATTCTCGGGTTTTTCCACAACCCGTTTAACCCTGATTATGCCTGACTCAACCTCGTCGCCTTCAACTATGCCATACTGTTTAGGGTTATCGATTTCCAAAACAATAAAGACGGCATCAGCTTTCATGCGCTCGTAGACGTCGATTAACCGCTTGAGGTAGTCCATGTCTTTGGAGATAATTGCACTGTCTCCCGCGTGAATTAGGCAGTCCTCGTTTTGCACAAACGGCTGCGCCATCAAAACCGCATTCCCCAAACCTTTGGGCTGGGGCTGGTTAACCCACATGATTTTGCTACTCTCCAGTTTCTGATAGAAAACATCAAGGTCAGATGCAAGCCCGTTTTTACCCATGCACGCCAAGTTTTTAATACAGTCCATATCTGGAGTAAAGTGGTCTTCAATGCCACGTTTACCTCTTCCAACCACATAACAGAACTCCCGCAAACCCACCTCGTAGAGCTGCTCAAAAACCAGTTGCACAACGGGTTTAACGCACATGCCACCCAGCGAAGTTTTGGAAAATATTGGCAACATCTCTTTGGGTTGCTCTTTAGTTGCTGGGAATAACCTTGTACCTAAGCCCGCCGCGGGAATAACCACTTTACTAATCATGCGTTTCACATCTAAACCTAAAGGAGCTTCCAAATTTATAGATTGTTACTTAAACAATTTGCCACTCAAAAAACAAAATATAAAAAATTGATGAGCTTTTGAGCTGTTTTTTCTGTGTTAAGAAAATAAGAAATGAAAGGGTTATTCTCTGCTTGAGAGCACCACTATGTAGTCGGCTGTGTCAGCGCATGTGTCTGCGGCTTGCTCAATAAACTCGACCATGTCATCAATGATTACCATGACACCGTGGTTAATGTTTGCGCCGTACTTGATGAATAGGCTTCGGGTTTTCAGGTACTCAGTGTCTACTTCGTGCTCGATTTTGTTGACTTCTTGGGCTTCACGCACAGCTTTTGGCGTGTCAGAATTTATTTTTTCAACACTGCCCTTAAGTATCTGAACCATATCAACCAGTTTACCCGTCATCAAAACCGTTTTTTCCAAAAGCTCAGCTGGAACTTCGGCTCCCCAAAGCATCTCGATGCATCTTGCCGCATCTTTAGTGTGGTCTGCTAGCATGTCTGCACGTTTAACAATGTGCAACAAGTCCTCGCGGTAATCAGCCATAAGCGCAGTGCCCTTAGAAAGCTCCATGAACGCTTCAGTTCTAAGCGTGTCAACACCTTCCTCGGTCTTGTAGAGGTTTTCAATTTGCTTTTTTGCTTCTGTAAAGTTTTTTTCTGAAAAACTTTTGGTTGCCTTATGCAAGCAAGTTACGGTATCAAAAGCTTTGATAACTTGTTCATGTGCAATTTCTACGCCTTTGCTTCTTCGACGCTGCAAAAACCAATCAGGACTTTTCCTTTCCAAACCACTTTCACCAACTAATTTCTGTGTCTTCTTATCCTATCTTGACGCTGGGACTTCATGCGCCAATCCTTTTTACGTTGCGTCTGCACGGTAAAGCGTTCTCTTTGCATGGGCGCTATTTTGCGGTAACGTGCAATATTTTGATAGAATGATTCAACATCAATTTGGCCATCTTTTAGGTCTTGGATGTTCTGGTTTAGTTCGGCTCTGTCGCGTGGATTGCTTGTTTTGTCAAAAGCGTCCTCATAAACCATGTAAGCAGTATGGAACTGAAAATTGGAGAGGTCGTCGATTAAAAGCTTCTCAACGCGGGGTTCATTATTTGTTTGGTTGGGTTCCTCACTCATCTTAGTCAAACTTCGTGTAAAGCAATGTATTAATGCCGATGTTTATAGATGTACCTCTTATAAACTATAACCCAACCCTATTTTTTCCCGCATTTTTTGAGCATCCCGTGCTAAGTCTGAATCAGTATATATGAAATTGCCATGATTAAACAGGGTTTCTTGTGTGAAAGGAATAATATGCACATGCAAATGAAAAACCACTTGCCCCGCATCTGCCCCGTTATTCTGAACCAGCCTAATTCCTTTAACCTCAAAAGTATCTCTAACAACACCCGCAAGCCACTTAACCGCCTTAAACAAAACACCAACCTCATCCTCGGGCAACTGGTAAATGTTTTCATAATGCGCTTTGGGAACCACCAGCAGATGACCAGGGTTAATTGGGCGGTGACTAAGAAACGCAATCAGGTTTTGGTCTTCATAAACTATGTGTGCGGGTTTTTCTTTGTGTATTATCTGGCAGAATATGCAGTCAGACATGAACTTTTCATACCTTTTAGAAGGGTAAAGGTAGGATATAGCTTTAATATAATTTCCCGCCAGTAAAGGGTATGGAACCTTTAGTTGATGACATCGGCAGTTTCCCCTTGCCAGCGGGAATCACACGGGCAAACTATGCCAAAGCATACGAACAAGCACGAGAAGCCCTAACCCACAACCAAGACATCACCACCGACGAGTTTTTGAAAAAAAACTTTTACGACGTAGTAGTTTACTCGTTTCGCAGAAAACTATCTTGCGGCTTAGACGTTATAAATTTCCCACAGCACTTTAGCGGCATACGACAAGTAGGCGACGCCGTACATGAAGCCATGGCAAAAGGCTCCTTTATTGTAGACCAAGAAAAAGCCTTCTTCCCCGAAATCCGCGTCCTAAATCAAGAAGCAAAAAACCTCAGCGAAGAATTCGGCAAAAAAATCATGTTACGCGTCTGCATTTTTGGTCCCATCGAGCAGTACCTGCATGAGGTAGGCGCAACGGCTTATCCTGACGTGCTGGATGGGTTTGCTCAAACAATAAATCGCTTTGCCAAAAACAACATCATAAACAACAAGTACATGGAAACCAAGGTGGTTTCTATTGATGAGCCCAGTTTGGGACATAGCAATTTTACGGGATCACCAGAATTAATACAAGAAACTCTAAGTAAAGCCTACGATTTTGCTGGACCAATAAAACAGATTCACCTGCACTTCACAGGGGGCATTCATGACCTGCTAAATGTTGATGGGTTAGATGTTCTCTCCTTTGAGTATGCGGCATCCCCCCGAAACATCAATGACGTATCAAAAAGCATGTTGCAGAGTGCGGATAAGCAAATCCGTGTGGGCATCGCAAGAACCGACATTGACGCGATTTGGGCAGAACAATACGAAAAAGGTAACACCCAACCAACCGCAGAGCAACTGGTCGAACCCGTGGAAGCTATACGTAAACGGTTCCTGTTTGCTAATGAAAAATATGGGGAAACCATGACATTTACGGGTCCCGATTGCGGATTAGGCAGTTGGCCGAGCCAAGAAGCAGCTGAACTTGTCCTAAAACGCGCGGTTGAAGCAGTAAAAACTGCCTAAACCTGCTCTTTTTGCTCATCTATCCAAGCCATCAATTCATCCGATAACTCATCACGTTCAGTGACTACTTCGATTAGGCTGAAGCATTTTTGGGTGTACGCATCCTCAAGTGCGTTGTAGAGTTGCTTGCAGTTGGTGCATCGGTATCCTTTGCCGCCCCAAAGCTGAGCTAACTCTGCGTAATGCCAATCCTGTAGTTCATTGAATTGGGCGGTGGGATGGAACAGTTGCTCCATGCCCCAGCGCCTATTGTTGATAACGACAAAGATTGGGTTGATTTTGAAGCGTGCGCAGTGAATGATTTCTTGCCCTGTCATTTGGAAGCTACCGTCCCCGACTAGTACTATTGGTCGTGTTTTTGTTGAGAGGGCGTAGCCGATGGCGGCGGGAACCGCAAAGCCCATTGTGCCATAAAAGCAGGGTGCCAAAACGCTAAAAGTTTCAATATCTAAGGAGGCAAAGAGGCTATCACCCGTATCCGCAACCAATTGCATAGGGTCGTATTTGCCAAAGAGCCAGTTGATGGCGTCGATGACTTCGCTCATGATTAGGGTTTTGGCGTTGGCTTTGCAGGCGCGGTTCACTTTCAGGGGGATTTTGGCGGGTAACTGGGTGGTTTTTGGGGTTATTTGGGCGTTGCCAAGCGCATCCACTAATGCCCTAAGTGAAACATTCTCAAAAACTTGGTCGCCAATGTTTACTTCACCTGAGAAGCACCAGCAAAGACAGCCCCGCTTAGAAGCCGAAAGCTTCGCGCCTAAATTCACATCCGAGAGCATCTCGCCTAGCACCAAAACAAAATCTGACTCCGCCACGAGTTGATTGGCAGCTTTGTTTCCTGCAACTCCTAAGTAAATGCCGTAGAAGTTGGGCTCATCAGTGGGCAGGTGGTCTCGTGATAGCATTGTACATATTACAGGGATGTTGAGGCGTTGGGTGAAGGTGAGAATTTGGGGGGTTAGGTTGTAGCGGTCGGATTCTACGCCCATCATTACAACTGGGTTTTGAGCCTGCACAAGCCGCTGGACGATTGCCGCTGTTGCTTGCTTAATGCGGGCTTCATCGATTTGCAACGACGTAGGCGTTTTGGTAATGCTGATTCTCTGGTTAACCACATCTGCGGGCAATTCAATGTAAACTGGAAGCATACGCTCTTGACAGGCGCGAAGGGCGGTTTGGATTTTTTCTGCCGCCGTCAAGGGGTCATCTAAAAGAACTGCTTGCGTGGTGACTTGAGCCATGGCGTTTTGCATTGACGCACAGGTCTTTACGGTGTGGTGCATGAAAAAATCATGTCGCCTAGCCGAGAGAGGGGGACCACCCGCAACCAAAATCAGGGGGGCTTTCTCTGCGTACGCACAGGCAACCGCGTTAATCACGTTCAACACTCCCGGACCATAGGTTACCACGGCAACGGCGGGTTTTCTTGTGGCTTTCGCATCGGCAACCGCGGCAAACCCAGCGCCCTGCTCATGCGAGAAAGTGTAAAGCTCAATTTCAGGATCGTCTTCGAGGAGTTTGAAAAAGTTTATGACAAAATCTCCAGGAATACCATAGACCCTTTGTGTTAGGGTTTTTAGTTGGTTGAGCAGGTATTGTCCTACGGTTAAAGAATCAGTTGACATTGATGGTCAAAAAGAAAAAGGGGACACAGACAATTAAAGATATCAGAACAAAAAGGAAGGAGGCGAAGCCGCCTAGTTCCAATGCTCATCAAGGTAGAGCTTGATGATGGGGGCTTGGGTTGCACCGTCTATGATTTTGGGAGAAAAAGAAGGTTTACGTCGAAGAGGCGGCGCGGGCATTGGATGTGGCGGTTCAATATCTATGGGCATGCGGTTTATCAGTCTTCTTCGCCTCCGTGTACCGTTGGGGTAACTGTGATTTCGTAGGGGGTTTCTCTGCGAATAATTGTCAGTTTGACTTCTTTGCCAACCACCTCCTGAGCCAGCAATCGAGGTAGGTCATAGAAGTCCTTGACGGGTTTACCGTTAAACTGCACCAGCACATCACCCATCGCCAAGCCTGCTTTACGCGCGGGACTGCCAGGTTCAACGCTGAAAATCATCACGCCAGTCTCTTGCTCCAAACCTGCATGCTCAACAATTTCCTCAGGAATAGCTACAGTGTTTGCGACGATGCCAAGGTAGCCACGTTGTGTGGTGCGTCCTGTCATGAGGCGGTCGGAGATGCCTTTGACTTTGTTAATTGGAATTGCTATGCCGCGTTGCCATACATACGCCGTGTTTATACCGATGAGTTTACCATCCACGTCCACGAGTGGTCCGCCGCTAAAGCCGGGGTTTAATTGGGCATCGGTTGCGATTACGTTTTCCATGGCGGTGCCTCTCCAGCCGCTGAGAGTGCTGTTTACGGTGGTTATCATGCCGCTGGTTGCGGTTGGCTGCGCCTTATTGAAGGGGTTAGCTATTGCAAGGGCGTATTGTCCAACGTTGAGTTTTTCTGAGTCTCCCAGTTCGATTGGGGTGAATTCGCCTTCGGCTTTGAGAAGTGCGATGTCGTTGTAGGGGTCGGTGCCTACGATGCGGGCGTTTAGGGTTTTTTCTCCTTGCCCGATTTTGACGGTGTTGCATCCGGATAGGACGTGGTTGCAGGTTACGATGTAGCCGTCTTTGGTTAATACTACGCCTGTGCCGCGTGACATCTGAGCTCTCACTGCCACCACGGACTTAGAAACTTTACTTACTAACGTGCTGGTTGCGTCTGAAACTGATTTTAAAACCTCTAAAGGGTTAACAAGTTCCTGAGTCATTTTGGAATCACAGATACCCTAATGGGCAAAAGGGTATATGTTGACTAAGGAATACACAAACCCAGTCACAAATGCCTCATATTTGGAGCCTATTAGCCAACATATGCAGAAAAGATAGGAAGAGATCACCCCTGTCTATTTGGAGCCTATTAGAAAGTCTATGCAGAAACCATAGAGGGGTCTTTGCCTCTTTGACTGAATTTTCAACCAAAAAGAGAAGCAGGTTTAGCTTGGGGGGCTAAATCCGCCAAAGTAAGCCACATTTTGCACAAGCGGCGCAGTTCGGGTGGGTCTTGTGTTCTGGCAGAGCTTACCAATATTAGTCATAAGCTGATACGACACCTTCAACGCTAAGTCGAGGTTGTTGCTTGCGATGAATTTAGCTTCAATTGTTAGGGCGGTTCCTGAAATGTTAGCTGCAATTTGTATACCGCCGTCCTCAGTAACCCACTTAAGAGTTACACCGCGGTCATTTTCAGACATGCCAAGCCACCGCAGCAATCCAAACCATCTACCTCTAAGAGCATCAATTAATCGCTGGGGCATCAAGTCGGATGGCAAAAAGGTTTGCACCAGTGAGGCTGTGTGCTCAGTTTTTTGGGTTGGGCTAAGTTTTAGTTTGGTAATTTTTGGGGTTACCTTGTAGCCTTGTGATCCCTTTTTGATTATTCCTTCATCTTCTAATCTGCTAAGAATGCGACTGAGCGTTTCAGGATGCATACCTGTACGCCGTTTAAGCCCATCAAACGTGAACAGCGCTAAGTCTTCCTCTTCAATGAGGGAAAGCACATCGGTATCGCGTTCACCAAAGCTATAACCTGTAGGCAGAATTTGCCAGTTAACATCAAGTAAAGGAACCATTAACTACGTTTGCGTAATGGGGGCTTTTGAATATTACTCCAAAAAAGGAAAAAACCCAATGAAGAAATCTGGGGTTATCTTAGGATGACTTTTTCGCCTGTTGCAATGTACACTATAGACTCGCAGATGTAGGTGGCGTGGTCAGCAATTCGCTCAAGATAGCGGGTCATCAGTGAACTGGATAGGATGCATTTGCTGCTTGCCGAATTGTCTTCGATGAGCATGTTTTGGAAGTCAAAGTACATTTTGTCAACTTCCTGCTCAGGTATGGTTATGGATTTGGCAAGTTCAATGTCATATTTGCGTAGCGCGTTGAGACTGATTTTTACCATGCCCAAGACTTTCTCACTCATTTCTGCAATGAATTCCTGCTGTGAAATGGAGCATTCTTTTAAGCCGTTGAACTGGTTGTTGAGGGTGGATATATCGAGGCTGTATCTGCCGTACCTTGCAAAGTCATTGGCAATTTTCATGTAGGATTTAATTGTTCGCAAGTCCGTGGCTACGGGTTGGTAACGGGCAATAAGCTGGAAGGTGGTGTCTTCGATTTTGTCAGCCATGGAACCTAGCATTTGAGACATTTCATGTACTTGGGGGTGAACGTTTCTGCCGTTAATGTATCCTCGGATAGCTGTCTCAAGGGTTTCATATGTTATCTCTGCCATCTTTACAATCAGCACAGATTGCTGCTCTAAACCTTTATCGATTATTCTGCTCATACCATTCTCACTCTTTCTAACCGAATTCGCCTGTAATGTACTTTTCAGTTAACGGGTTCTTTGGAGACTCAAAAATCCCCGAGGTTTCCCCAAACTCTACAAGTGAACCCAAATAGAAAAATGCTGTGTAATCAGACACACGCGACGCCTGCTGCATGTTATGGGTAACAATAACCACAGTGTAATCCTTCTTAAGCTCAATCACAAGCTTTTCAATTTTGGCTGTGGCGATGGGGTCAAGTGCTGAGCAGGGTTCATCCATCAAAATCACTTCAGGCTGAAGCGCAATAGCACGCGCAATGCAGAGCCGTTGTTGCTGTCCACCTGAAATGCTGGTACCAGGCTTTTTGAGGTCGTCTTTGACTTCCTCCCACAGTGAAGCTTGCTGTAGACTGCGTTTTACGACTTCGTCAAGGTTTTTGCCTTTTTTGGCTCCGGTCAACTTTAGCCCAGCAGCCACGTTATCGTAGATGGACATTGTTGGGAACGGGTTAGGTTTCTGAAAGACCATGCCTACTCGGCGCCGTACCATCACGGCGTCAACATTTGGGGCGTAAACGTCCTGACCGTCTAGGAGCACTTTTCCGGTTAGTTTTGCATTTGGAGTGAGTTCATGCATGCGGTTTAAGGTGCGAATGAAAGTGGATTTTCCACAGCCTGATGGACCAATGATGGCAGTAACAGAGTTTGCCTCCATGGAGAGGTTAATGTCCTTTAAGGCTTGTTTAGTGCCAAACCAAACATTCAAGTCCACACTTTGCAATTTTATGTTTTCCAATTTTTTGTCACCTTGTTAATTTACTAAATTTGCCGCTGCTGGCTAATCTAACTGTTATGTTAAGGGCCAAAACTATTAAAATCAACACCAACGCTGCACCCCACGCTGCAGATTGCGCTTCAGCAGAGGGTAATTGTGAATTGAGGAAAATCCTAAGCGGCAAAGCATCCATCGGCTCGTCAAAACCGCCAAAGAAGAAGTTGGTACCCAAAATCGTAAGTAAGATTGGGGCGGTTTCCCCTGCGATTCTTGCTATAGCTAAAAGTGACCCTGTGACTAAACCATTTTTTGCAGACGGGATTATAACGCTAAGTATTGTGCGCCACCTGTGAACACCTAAGGCCATGGAGGCTTCACGGACACTGTTAGGCACAAGCTTTAGGGATTCTTCTGTTGTTCTTGCAACGATAGGAATCATCATAAAAGAAAGCGCGACTGCCCCAGCGAGTGGGGAAAAGCCTGTGTACAAAAAGCCGACAACAATTATCGAATAAGCAGTAATACCAACTATTATTGATGGAACCTGCGTTAAAATGTCATTTGTGGTTCTTAACCAAGATGCATATTTGTTATTTCCAAATTCGGACAGGTATACTCCTGTTAATACGCCAATTGGGATACCTATAAGACCTGTTAAGCCAATGAGAATCAATGTGCCCTGAATAGACTGCCCGATACCGTTATTTGCACCGTTAGCAATTAAAAAGTTGAGATTTATCACGGGCGCACCGCGAATTATAACTTCTACAAGTATGCTAATCAAGGGCACTATAGCTATAATAACGCAGACGAGGCAGAGTACGAAGAAAAGTTTGTTCTTAAACTTGCGAAAAGCATAGGTATTAAGATTAAACTTTTGCAAAAACTCGCCAAGTTTGCTAAGCATTACTCAACGGCGCCTCCTTTCACCTTTAACACCCGTGTCACTGTAAAGTAGGCTACGATGTTTATGATTAAACTGATGATTAGCAAAACCAATCCTGCAGCTATGTAGGGTGACTTATCAGTGGATTCTTTAAATCCATTAGCAATTAAGGAGGGCAAGGTTTGGCCTGCCTGAAAAAGCGAAGTGGGCATAGCGCTTGGTCCAATAGCGTTACCTATAACCATAGTGACCGCCATGGTTTCACCTACTGCGCGCCCTAACCCAAGGATTATGGCTCCAAAAATGCCAGAGCGTCCATAGCTGAGCACCCAGTATCGTATAACTTCCCATTTTGTAGCACCAATGCTGTAGGCGCCTTCCCGAATTGAGTTTGGAACTGCACTGATGATTTCTCGGGAAACAGAGGCTATTGTGGGGATAATCATTATTGCTAGAATTATCCCTGCAGTGAGAAAGTCTAAGCCAAAGGGTGTATCGCTGAAAAGCGGAATCCAACCTAAATACGCATGCAGAGGCTTTTCTATGTTATTTAGGACCCAGAAACGCAGTACAAATATGCCCCAGAGCCCGAAGATAACGCTGGGTACTGCGGCAAGCAATTCAACAAGGTACGAGCAGGGGACTCTGATAACTTTTGGAGCCATCTCTACCAAGAAAATGGCGATACCTAAGCTTAAGGGCACACCGATTAGCAGGGCAATGCCTGATGTGATAAGGGTTCCAAGAATATAGGGAAGCACCCCGTATAGCTGAAGATTAGAACTCCAGTTTGTCCCTGTTATGAAATTAAAATGGTACTTGGATAGGGCAGGCAGTGCACCGTCAACTAGAACGAAAGCATTAATTAGTAAAATGATAAGGGCTGACGTGGCGGTAACAGCAACTATAACTTTAAAGATGTTATCGCCGGTTAGCTTTGTCATATTTATCTGTCCCGAATGTTTATTTATCAAATAAAAAAAAGTTTTGGGTGAAGATTACTTTACCTCACGCAGTTTTAGCTGGTTGGTATAGTTTCTCCGTTGAAGGTTATTGAGTTCAGTGTTGCTTCGTTAATTGCAATCAGGTTTGATGGCAGAGCTGCATATTCTAAAGGTGCTGCGAGGTCTTGACCATCATGCACGACATACCAGATGTATTGAACTATAGCGGTTGCTCGTTCCATTGTCATGTCTGGAATTACACTGAGGTCTTGGTAGACTAAGAGATATGTTGGAGTTACTATTGGGTATGCTTGCGCGCCTTCAGTGTTGAGTATGTGTACGTCTGCCCAGCTTTCACTTCCTGTTGGAAGGTTACTTGGCAGAGATTGAGCTGCTGCAGTTGTTGAGTCAAGTGAGGGCAACACAAAGTTTCCCGCGGGGTTTTGAAGTGCGGCAACTGTCACATCGTTCTCTAGTGCATAAGCTAATTCGATGTAACCAACAGAGTATTCGGTTTGGTCAATTGTAGCTGCGACACCAGAGTTTCCGCTTGAACCAACGCCTACTGGCCATTCAACTGTAGTGTCTGCACCGACCATAGTAGCCCAGTCTGAGCTGACAATTGAGAGGTATGTTGTAAACCAGTTAGTAGTTCCTGAACCTTCAGAGCGGTGGACAACGGCTATTTCATGATCAGGTAGTGTCAAGTCTGGGTTTAGCGCGGTTATTGCTGGGTCATTCCAGTTTGTTATTGCGCCCAAGAAAATGTTGGCAACAACTTCACCTGTTAATTTTAAGCCTGTGTCAATGTCTGGGATGTTGTATGCTACGGTGATTGCTCCGATGGTTTCGGGGATGTGAAGTGCGTCGGGTGCTTGGGTTCTTTGGTCATCAGTTAATGCTGCATCTGTGCCTGCGAAGTCGACCACTTTGTTTATGAAGTCGGTTCTACCTTGTCCGCTACCGCCACCTGCATAGTTAATTTGGACGTTAGTATGCAGTGAGGAGTATTCTGAGATTGTTGAGTCAAGGAATGGCTTGGGGAATGTTGCTCCAGAAGCATTGAGTGTTATGTTTTCGCTTGGGCTTGAATTATAAGTGTATGCTATTATGGCTCCTGCTATTATAGCGATTGCAACTATTGCTATTACGATTGTATATTTAGTATTCATTTTTTATTCTCCCTGTTTTGTAACTTATGCAACAAATGGTCGTTATATAGTAAACCTCCATAGAATTAATAGACTATATAGATATAACTAATATAACATAACTTTATAGGGATATCAAATTGGAGTCAACATTGTCCAAGCAAACAACAGAAAAAGTGAATGATGAACAACGTAAACTACAGGTAACAGGCGGCTCAACATTCATACTATCACTACCCAAAGACTGGGCTACCCGAAATGAACTAAAAAAAGGCAGCTCAATGGTAGTCAGAGAAGAAGAAGACGGAACACTTTCAGTTGCACCCTCAAAGTTTGCAAAAAAAGAAAAACAAGAAGAAGCATTCATAAGAGCAACCTTAACCGACAATTCAGAGGCCATCATGCGAACAGCCATTTCAGCATACCTAACTGGCTACAACATTATACACATCCGAGCTCAAGGACAAAAAATGCTGTCAACAAAGCTCCGAAATCACCTAAAGAATTTTGCCAGAAACTACCTTGTTGGAACAGAAATCGTAACTGATACACCAACAGACTTAACACTACAGGTTCTGCTGAATTATCCTGAACTCACAGTCCAAAACGCGTTAAGCCGAATGTCAATTATTGCTTCATCAATGCATAAAGAATCCATAGGAGCGTTTAGGAAAGCGGATAATACGGCTGCAAAATCCGTTATTGAAACTGACCGAGAAGTAAACCGGTTTGGCCTCTATGTTGTAAGGCTTCTTAAACTGGCAGTCTCAAACCCCAGAATCGTTAAAGAAATTGGGTTAAGTAACCAAAAAGACTGCTTAGGATACAGACTAATCGCAAAAGCTGTTGAACGAACTGCTGACCACGCCACAAAGATAGCGGAGAACACGCTACTTCTTAAAGGGGAAATTAATCCTACGGTTTCAGAAAAAATCAGCGAACTTAGTGCACTAGCTATTTCAATGTTTGAAGACTCTATGGAGTCACTATTTAAGCACGATTTTAACCTGGCTGAAAGCGTAATTGAAAAGCTATCCCAAGTGCATAGGCTTGAAAAAGAAACAGTTATTGCCACTCATGATGCCAACATTGAAGAGATTGTTAACTTGAGATTACTGATTGAAAGCGTAAGGCGAACTGCTGAATATGCAAGCGACATTTCAGAAGTTGTACTGAACTTAAATGTTGAGTCGGTTCTCAACTAATTTCTCTATTTTAATATAGAAAATAAGGCAAAGTCAGATTTATTCTAAAAAGGGAACAAAAATTAAAAAGGGAAAAAGCTGGTTTATTGAAACGCTTCAAGAAAAGCGATAACTTCTGGGCACTGTATGCTATACAGGTCAACTAAATGTGCTGTTCCATCAGGGCAATAGACCTTGTCGCCTTTCTTTGCTTTCTGGTAGCGTTTGCTACATTCTCTGAAATTAGAGCAGCCATCACAATCTCGTGATAACATTTCTTTTTTTCACCTCATACCTTATTCAAGATGTTACATGACAAACAGCACCTATATAGGTAACCTAAGTAAAATATATAGAAACTATATGTGGGTGAGAAGTAAATCAAAAACAGAACATTTAATCATGTTCAAAACTCAGCACCCAACCAGAAATGTTTTTTAAACAATCAAAAGAACAACAAATAGAGATTCATTGCATGAGCGATAAAATTAATGCTAAAGGTATTTTCTTGGATTTAGATGGAACAATTGTGGATTCCAGCCAAGCATACCTGCAAGCAGCCCAAACCGCTTTTTTAGCCATTAAAAAAACCCCACCGACGCTCACGGAAGCGCTTGAGATCCCCAAAAGGCTTGAACAAGGTTTAGACATCAGCCATCTTGTCAATGGAGAAACAAACAAGTTTCTCAATATATACCTAAAAACGTACTACACAGCTACCAAAACCAAAACCAGACTCCTGCCAGAAATCACCTTCACCCTTAAAATGCTCTCTAAAAAGGCAAAACTTGCCCTAATCACAATGCGCCACGTCCCAAAACAAGACCTAATTTTAGAACTACAACATTTCGGGTTATCAAAATATTTTTCACAAGTAATAACTGCAGCCGACACCGTAAAACCTAAACCATCACCCGAAGCCCTAAACAAATGCATCAAAGACTTAAACCTACAAATTAGTGATTGCCTAATCGCAGGTGACTCAGTAAATGATATCCGCGCGGGAAAAGCTGCAGGTGCCAAAACTGTGGCAGTACTGTCTGGACTGTATTTATGTGAAGAATTAGAAGTTGAGAAACCTGATTTAATCTTGCCAGATTTGAACGTGCTTCCAGAATATTTACACTAATTTTTTTGGTATGTCATTTTCTGTAATATTTCGGTTTTTTGCCTAAACCAGTTATATTTCACATGAGAAAATAAGGTTTAATTAAAACCTCAATCCTATCAGTGTGAGAGAAGGCTTCGGAAGGGGAATCATAAAATGAACTTTGTCGAGATAATACTAGGGGAGAAACTATCGGAATTGGATCCCAACATAGATGTTATGGGTTCAGACTACAAGGTTCTACAAGTTGCATGTCAAGATTTCATTAATTACTTAAAGTTCCATTGGAACATAGCTGGAAAAGAAAACAGCCAACTTGAAATAGTGGAAAAACTGGAAAAGCTATTCAAAGAAGACGAAAAAGAACTAGAAGAGTTCATGATAGTATGGGCAGGAATATGGTTTAAAAAATGGAAAGAACGCGTTAAACTCCTAATCGGCGAACAAAACGCAAACCGCTGGAACAAAGTCTCAAAAGTCCTTACAAACGCGGAGCCATACTGGAAAAAAATTGAAAACAAAAAAGAACTCCAAGAAATCGTAGTCACTACACTGCTCAAAAATGGGGAAATCTGCGGAACAGAAATCCTTGCAGAAAACCTTCTAAAAATGGAGATAGGAGAAAAATGTATTCAAAATCTATGCGACAAGGAATATTTGCTTGTTGTTTTGAATAATTCGTTGCGTAAAGCAAGGGAAATTGCGTTGAGCAGGGGACCACTGATTTTTGTTAAAGTCGACAAGGGATACTATAACACGAACTAACTCATTTTTTTATGTAATCCAAGTTTAAGGCTCAGCAGTGTTATTATCACATTTATGGACAGAATTACCTTTGTAGTAAGCCGTAGTATCAACTAAAAATTATTTTTACAAAAAAAATAAATAAAATTATTTTACAAAAGAAGCTGCGGCTCTTTTGGAAACGGCAATTCTATTTCTTGACAAAGTTTTAGTTTGCCATTTATAGTGCCTAATGGTTGTGGTTTCGCCAAATCCACATGCAGCACATCGCTTATTGCGCACGTGATATGCACGTCTTCCACAACGCCTGCATTTAATGTGGACAACACGCCCTTGACGTTTGCCCATTGATGGAGTTCCTTTTCCCACTGCAATCACCTAGGTGGCGGTGAGATAAGAACCACGTTATCTCCGCGTACAATTATTAATCCGAGTTTTTTCTGGTTTTCAACCACCGTAGTGTCTTCTGTTTCTTCTAGTACAAGGTTTAAGTGCTGGTCGAAACCCTTAAGTCTTCCACGCAGGCTTTTGCCTCCTTTAAGGCGTACAAGCACGATTTTGCTTAGGTTTTGTTCAAGGATTTCGGTTGTCATTTCGCTCATATTGGAATCCTCAAGTATCTTTATCCTTTCTATACTTTAACTCTCAACATTTAAACCTATCTCAAAGACTCAAGAAAACAATCACTCAACAACACGTTTAACACCTGAAACGTTTGGCAGCCACCATCACACCTAAACAATAAAACGCATACTCGGTAACACCTAAAAAGCATATCCTAAAACCAAAATAATATACCTGCGTACAAAAAATTAGCAAAGACACCATCAATCAGTACTCAACATAACCCTATCCTTTTTCAAGTTTTCAAGTGGGTATTTCAGAGAACCTTAGCTTGCACTTATAAAGTCCCTTTACACTAAACTTGCAAGGATGTGCAAGAACCCAAATGGCATCAATACTTGACTTCATAATCATATTCGCCGTAGCCATGGGGTTCAACCTAATACCATTTGCAGGACCCTCAAACCTTCTGATTGCCTCCACCGCCGCCATAGGATTAGGAAACGTTGACGCCCTCAGCCTTATACTCATCGGCGTCCTGATTGCATTAGGCGCATCCATAGCCAAAGGAATCCACTACATGATAACATTTTTCATCAGCGGAAAACTCAGCGAAAAACGGCGACAAAGACTCGACACAGATGCATCAAAAATTAAGCGCTGGGCATTTCTGCTGCTCTTTGTTGCAGCTGCTTCCCCGATTCCTGATGAACCCATAGTTATCCCACTGGGACTCATGAAGTACAGCCCCACCAAGTTTTTCACTGCATATTTCCTTGGAAAACTCTCCATTGCGATTGCAGGGGCTTTTTTGGGCGGTTTTGCAGTGGACATATTTTCAGGCATAATAAGCCCCGAAGTTATGACAATTATATCCATCGTGCTGACTATTGTCATAACAGTGATTCTTCTTAAAGTGGATGTGGGTAAGCTGGCGGAGAAGTATCTGCACAGAAAACCCAAAGCAGATACAGTGTAGGAAAAAGCCTAATAACGCCGAAAATAACGACTATTGAAGTGCACATTTATGCCCACCAAACAACGCAGATACCCACTAAAAACCAAAGACGCAAAAACCATCCTAAAACAAGCCTCAGAAAAACTCAAAATAAACTTAGCATTAGCCTCTGAGGAAAAAACAAATGTAGAAATTGTAGAGGCAGACGTGGGAACAATTTATTTGATTGCTGGCAAACCTGCATTAATAAAAACAGGCGACAAATTCATGCCAACCCTCATGTTTACCGAGTTTACATCTCATGCTCCCAAAATCGTGGTTGACATGGGCGCTGTGCCGTATGTTTGTAAGGGCGCGGATGTAATGGCGCCAGGTATCGTGCGAATTGAAGGCGAGTTTGGAGTGGGGGATTTTGTGTTGGTTTTGGATGTAAAGTTTGGTAAGGCGTTGGCTTTGGGTGCGAGTTTGCTGGATTCGGCAACGGCACGTCAAACCAAGAAGGGGCCTGTTGTGAAGACGCAGCATTATGTGGGCGATAAGGTTTGGGATTACATAAAAACGCTGGCAGAATAGACCTGTACGAGCAACGTTAAAGCTTAATTTTTGCCTTAAACAGGCAAGCGATTGATTAAAATGCTTTTTTAGCTCATCAGGGGTTGAAAAAGGTTTTTATTAGCTAATGCATAATTGTTATTGGTGCTTTTTAATGCTCTTTTTGCTAGTAGCAATGTTAACGCTAGAGGAAGTTTACAATAATTTCGTAGACACAACCGCATCAGCGTTGCCTGGAGTAATTGGCGCAATAATAGTGATCATCATCGGTGTCATCGTAGGCTGGTTTGTAGGCAAAGTAGCTAACAGGATAGTTGATCGAACAGTAGAGAAGAATTTTGATAAAAGTGAAGTCGGTAAAACTCTCAAAGGCTCAGGGTTTGATTTATCCAATTTTATCGGTGGTCTTCTATATGCTTTTGTCGTAATAATATCAATAACGGTGGCTATTGGGCTGTTAAACATCCCAGGTACTGCAGGCGAGTACATGACTCAAATCGCTTCTTATCTTCCACGGTTGATAGGCGGCATACTTGTAATAGTTTTAGGCATTGTACTGGTAGATTTTCTAGCTCAACTCGTGGGCCGAATCATCAAACCCATGTTTGGACCAGAAAAAACAGAAATCGCCGACATGCTAAAGAACCTCTTATTCATTGGGCTTGTTGCAATCATCCTAAACATCGCCTTTGACTTACTGCTGTTTACTGCGGGCGGATTAGTGTACTCACTCATCATCGGCTTTGTCATCATCGGCGCAGGCATAATCCTAACAGACGGCCTAATCAAATCCATAACCGACGACCACCAAGAATTCAGAAACATAGCAGGTTACGCAAAATTCGTACTCTACAGCATCTTCCTACTCATTGGCGCAGGCGCAATCTTCTCCACCTTCACCGGAGTAACAGGCATCATCAGTACAATCGCATGGGCATTTGCAATCGCACTCGCCATCGTCCTCATACCAGTAGTTTACATGATAGCCAAACGGATGCAATCAGAAATAAAATAGGAACCTCCTCCCCCTCTTTTTTTGAGAAAAATCAGTCACGACCTTAAAACCAGTCAAAGAAGTAGACCCCTCTATGGTTTCTGCATTGAATTTCTAATAGGCTCCAAATAGAAAGTTATCTGAAGTTCACAAAAATTATCCAAGAAATTTTATGCTTAAAAAAATTATTCTAAAAGATGATAAAGAAAGAAACTCATCAGCTACTTGAATGCTATGGTTGGGCTTTGACGTATACATGTGTTCTGCTCTGATGTTCTCCTTGCTCCTCCAATCAAGCACGCCAATGCGAACTTGTTACTTAGGAGGTGATCCGGCCGCAGGTTCCCCTACGGCCACCTTGTTACGACTTTTCCCTCCTTACGAAACTCAGATTCGACGCAGCCAATAAGACCACGCCTCACCCAAAAGTCGCTCGGATGGAACGACGGGCGGTGTGTGCAAGGAGCAGGGACGTATTCACCGCGCGCTAGTGACACGCGATTACTAGGGATTCCATGTTCACGAGGGTGAGTTTCAACCCTCGATCCCAACTACGGCAGGTTTTCGAGATTGCCTCCCCCTTTCGAGGTCGGAACCCATTGTACCTGCCATTGCAGCTCGCGTGTGGCCCGGGAGATTCGGGGCATACTGACCTGCCGTGGCCCGCTCCTTCCTCCACTTTATCAGTGGCGGTCTCCTCAGTGTGCCC